>NZ_DGMV01000031.1:21353-31661 GCF_002388575.1 Marinimicrobium sp. UBA4509 | reverse complement strand
TGCAGAACTGGTACCCCGGCGACGAACAGGGCAAGGGCGGTATCTACAACTTTGTGACCAAACGCGGCCTCTGCCACACCAATGCCAAAATTTCCTGGACCCAGGTGGAAACCGGCTCGGCCATTACCTGGAAGTACCCCAGCTGCATTCTGCGCGGGGACAACAGCGTCGGTGAGTTCTACTCGGTGGCGTTGACCAACAACTACCAGCAGGCCGATACCGGCACCAAGATGATTCACATCGGGAAGAACACCCGCTCGACCATCATCTCCAAGGGTATTTCCGCCGGCCGGAGCTCCAACGCCTATCGCGGCCTGGTGCGGATGAACCCCGGTGCCGAGGGTGCACGGAACTACACCCAGTGTGACTCACTGCTGATCGGCGATCGCTGCGGCGCGCACACCTTCCCGTACATCGAGAGCAAGAATCCGAGTGCGGTGGTGGAGCACGAGGCGACCACCTCCAAGGTGAGCGACGACCAGATGTTCCTGTGCCAGCAGCGCGGCCTGGATCCCGAAAAAGCCGTCTCGATGATTGTGAATGGCTTCTGCCGGGAAGTGTTTAAAGAGTTGCCGATGGAGTTTGCGGTGGAAGCCGGCAAGCTGTTGGAAGTGAGCCTCGAAGGCTCGGTGGGTTAATCGTTGGATAGCGGCGGATAGCACCGCAGTTTGCGTAGGGCGGATAAGCGCGAAGCGCGCATCCGCCGTTACCCAAACCAACGCCGCCACCCAAACTCGAAACCACCGCACACGACGAACCGAATTTACGTTATATGAAACTGGAAACCGACACTATGCTGACCATCAAAGACCTGCGCGCCAGCGTCGAGAATGAAGAAATCCTCAAGGGCCTGAGCCTGGACATCAAACCCGGCGAAGTGCACGCCATCATGGGCCCGAACGGTTCGGGCAAGAGTACCCTGGGCAATGTGCTGACCGGCCGCGAAGGCTACGAAGTGACCGCCGGCAGCGTGCAGTTCAATGGCAAAGACCTGTTTGAACTCGAGCCTGAAGAGCGCGCCCGCGAGGGCCTGTTCCTGGCCTTTCAGTATCCGGTGGAAATCCCCGGTGTCAGCAACATGGAATTTCTGAAAGCGGCGGTGGACGCGCACCGTGAACACCGCGGTGAAGACCCGATTTCCTCGGTGGACTTCCTGAAGTTGGCCCGCGAGACCTGCAAGTCGGTCGACCTGGACCCGTCGTTTCTAAAACGCGGGGTCAACGAAGGTTTCTCCGGCGGTGAGAAAAAGCGCAATGAAATTCTGCAGATGATGCTGCTCAAGCCCACCGTCTGCATTCTGGATGAAACCGACTCCGGGCTGGATATCGATGCCCTGCAGGTGGTAGCCAATGGCGTGAACGCCATGCGGGCGGAAGATCGCAGCTTTATCGTGGTCACCCACTACCAGCGGCTGCTCAACTACATCGTCCCGGATAAGGTTCACGTATTGGCTGGCGGCCGCATCGTGAAGTCCGGCGGTAAAGAATTGGCGCATGAGCTGGAAGAGAAAGGTTATAGCTGGCTCGAAGAAGAGGTGGTGTAAGCGATGAGTGATTTTCAGCAACAGGCGTTGCAACTGGCCGGGCAGCAGGATAGCCCGGACTGGCTGTCCGAGCTGCGCACCAGTGGCGCCCGGCAGTGGCTGAAAACGCCCTGGCCAAACCGCAAAACCGAGCAGTGGAAATACACCCCGCTCGCGCCGCTGCAGAAAACCGAATTTGCGCAGTGGGCCGAATCCACCGCCCAGTGGCAGGACCAGATCGAATGGTTGGAACTGGATGCGACGCGTCTGGTGTTCGTCAACGGCGTGTTCGATCCCGAGGCGTCGGACGCTTTGCCCGCTGAAGTGGTTCGCTTTGGCGATGCCAGTGCGGAGCAGCAGGCCGTTATTGGTCAGCATCTGGGTAAAATCGTCGACAGCGAACACCATCTGTTCGCCGCACTCAGCAACGCCTGGGCGTCTGAGGACGGTGTGCTGGTGCACGTCCCGAAAGACACCAAGCTGGCCAAGCCGCTGTATGTGGTGCAGGTGTCCACGCCGGGCAGTGCGCCGGCCACCGCCAACCAGCGGTTGCTGGTGGTGCTGGAAACCGGCGCTCAGGCGAGCATTATCGAGCATTTCGCCTCGACCGACGACGAGCAGAACGGCTTCGTAAACAGCCTGACCGAAATTGAAGTGGGCGAGAATGCGTTCCTGCACCACTATCGGATCAATCTGGAAGAAGAGAACCTGCTGCACGTGGGCGGCATTCACGCCAACCTGCAGCGCAGTTCGCAGTTGCGCGGTTTTACCGTTGCCCAGGGCAGCAAGCTCAAGCGTATTGATTATCAGATCAACCATTGCGGTGATGGTGCGCACCTGGATCTGCAGGGCGTGTATGTCCCGCGCAACAAGCAGTTGATCGACTACCACACCAATGTGCAGCACAAGGTGCCGCACTGCACCAGTAACGAAGTCTTTCGGGGCATTATTGGTGACTCGGCGCACGCGGTGTTCAATGGTCGCATCCATATTCACCAGGATGCCCAGAAAACCCTGGCGGAGCTCAGCAACAAAAACCTGCTGACCTCGCCCAAGGCGGAAGTGGACACCAAGCCCGAGCTGGAAATTTACGCGGATGATGTGAAGTGTGCCCACGGTGCCACCGTGAGTCAGTTGAACAAAACCGCGCTGTACTACATGCAGGCCCGCGGCATTTCGCGGGAGGAAGCGCAGGTCATGCTGAACTTCGGCTTTATCAACGAGCTGTTGCAGGATGTCGCCGAGCCGGCCGTGCGTAACTACCTCGGCCCGCGCCTGGCCCGCCTGTTCAGCAGTAACAGCGATCTTCTGAGACACATTCAGAGCGAAGAGGCCTGATCCTCACCATGAACAGACCGGAAGCACTACAGAGCACCGCCGGCTTCGATGTGGAAGCGGTACGCCGGGATTTCCCGATCCTGCAGGAGCAGGTGAACGGGCATCCGTTGGTGTATCTGGATAACGCCGCGACCACCCAGAAGCCACGGGCGGTGATTGATGCGATCAGTCACTACTACCTGCACGACAACAGTAATGTGCATCGTGGTGCCCATGCGCTGGCGGAGCGGGCGACGGCAAAGTTTGAAGGTGCGCGGTCAACGGTGGCCGAGTTCCTCAACGCACCGCATCGCGAACAGATTCTGTGGACGCGCGGCACCACCGAAAGTATCAACTTGGTGGCGTTCAGTTGGGGTCGCAATAACCTCAAGGCGGGTGATCGGATTCTGGTCTCGGCGATGGAGCACCACTCCAACATTGTGCCCTGGCAGATGGTGGCCGAGGCCACCGGCGCAACCGTCGAACCCATTCCGGTGGACGAGACGGGCACGCTGGAGCTGGCGGCGCTGGAAACGCTGCTCGAGCAGGGTCAGGTGCGTATGGTGGCGGTCGGGCACGTGTCCAATGCTCTGGGTACGGTCAATCCCATCGATGACATTATTGCCCTGGCGCACAAGCACGGCGCACTGGCGCTGATTGATGGCGCCCAGGCGGTAAGTCACTGGCCCATCGATGTTCAGGCGCTCGATTGCGACTTCTATGTGTTTTCGGCCCATAAACTGTTTGGTCCCACGGGATTCGGCGTGCTGTACGGCAAACGCGACCTTCTCGAAGCCATGCCGCCGTATCAGGGCGGTGGCGAGATGATCCAGTCAGTGAGCTTCGCCGGCACGACTTACAACCAGTTGCCGTACAAGTTTGAGGCGGGCACCCCGGATATCGCTGGTGCCATTGGCCTGGCCGCTGCCATTGACTACCTCAATGGGCTGGACCGGGAAGCCGCCGCTGCGCACGAGCGGGCCCTGTTGGCCTATGCGGAAGAGAAGGCGTTTGCGACCCCGGGTATCACTCTGGTGGGCACGGCGGCGCACAAGGTCAGCGTGTTGAGCTTTCTGGTCGAGGGCACCCACCCGAACGATCTGGGGTTTCTGCTGGATCAACAGGGTGTGGCGGTGCGTACCGGACACCACTGCGCGCAACCGATTATGGAGCAATACCATATTCCGGGTACGGTGCGCGCCAGCTTTGCGTTTTACAACACCTTTGATGAGGTGGATCGGCTGTTCGAGGCCCTTGAAAAGGCTCGGCAGTTTTTTTGAACAACACAGGAGTAGAGTGAGATGGCAGTAGAGTCATTTGATCCCACTCGGCAGGCCGTTGCGGTCACTCCGGCTGCAGTGGAACACTTCCGGCGTCAGTTGGGCCTCAACCAGGAGGCGCAGGCGGTACGTCTGAGCGTGAAAGAGAGCGGTTGTACCGGTTTCATGTACGTGGTGGACCTGGTGGCCGACGGGCGCGAGAACGATGTGTGCTATGAACTGGCGGACGACGTCTCGCTGTACATCGACCGGGACAGCCTCAATGTGGTCAGCGGTACCGAGATCGATTATGTCATTGAAGGCGTCAATCGCCAGCTCAAATTCAATAACCCCAATGCTCAGGATTACTGCGGCTGCGGGGAAAGTTTCAGCGTTGTGAATGCTTCCTCCTAGACGCCCGGGGCCCCGATGAGTGAACGACGTATGGTGGTGGCCCAGGCGGACTGCCCGGCCCGCCGGGTGCCCGACGGCACGCACCTGACCATTCCCAAAGACACCTTCGTGACGATCACCCAATCTCTGGGTGGCAACTATACGTTGACCTATCACGGCCAGATGGTGCGGGTAGATGGCACCGACGCGGCCGCCCTGGGCCTGGAGGCCCAGGAGCTCAACTTTCCGCCGCCCGCCGATCAGCGCATCAATGAAGATCAGGTCTGGGAAGCTCTGGGCACTGTGTATGATCCGGAGATTCCGGTGGATCTGGTCAATCTGGGGCTGATTTACGCGGTGGACGTCGACCAGAGCGAACAGCGGGTGAGCATCAGGATGACCCTGACGGCGCCCGGCTGTGGTATGGGGCCGGTGCTGGTGGGTGATGTCGAGCGGCGGGTGGCCAAGGTGCCCAACGTCGATTACGTGGCGGTCTCCCTGGTGTTCGATCCGCCCTGGAGCCGGGAGATGATGAGCGAAGAAGCCCAGCTCGAGACCGGAATGTTCTTTTAAGGTTTAACCCTCAGGATTCAGTGGTATGTCCCAATTCGGAACTGACATCAGCGCCGACGATATCGTCGAGACCCTCAGCTTTTTCGATAGCTGGGAGGATCGCTACAAGTACATTATTGACCTGGGGAAAGAGGTACCACCGCTCGACCCGGCCTACCAGACCGAGGCGTACCTGGTGCGCGGCTGTCAGAGTCAGGTGTGGCTGACCCATCGGGAAGAGGACGGCAAGCTCTGGTTCGACGCCGACAGTGACGCCTTTATCGTCAAAGGCCTGCTCGGCGTGGTGCTGGCCGCCTACAACGGCAAAAGCCCTGCCGAGGTGCTGGATTTTGATATTGAAGGCTACTTCAACGAGCTGAACCTCCTGAAGCACCTCAGTCCCACCCGGGGTAACGGTCTGCGCGCCATGGTGGCCCGAATCCAGGATATCGCTCGCGCCGCCTGAACCGCCGGTGCCGCTTGATCTGCAGCCCGGTTTCCAGAGGCGTCGATCGGTGCACAGTTTGCGGTCAATCGCGCCTGCCGGGGTGGCTTATAGGCGCAACCCGCGTATAATTCCCGCATTTCTCCGCCCCCGAGGGGGCGGGGCTGATCCGAGACCATTTTGCGCGACTGACACTGGAGCCTTCGATGCCCGAACAACAGACCCTCTCTATCATCAAACCGGACGCGGTACGGAAAAACCTGATCGGTGCCATTGAGAGCCGTTTCGAGCAAGCTGGCCTCAAGATCGTGGCACTCAAGATGATTCAACTGAGTCGGGCCCAGGCCGAGGGCTTCTATGCCGAGCACCAGGGCAAGCCGTTTTTTGAGGGGTTGGTGGACTTTATGACCTCCGGCCCGGTCTGTGTACAGGTGCTGTCCGGCGACAACGCCATCACCCGCAATCGCGAGTTGATGGGGGCGACCAACCCGGAAGAGGCCGCGCCGGGCACCATTCGCGCGGACTACGCTGAAAGCGTGTCCATCAACGCGGCGCACGGCTCGGATTCGCCCGAGTCTGCCGCACGGGAAATCGCCTACTTTTTCGAACCCGGGGAAATTTTCGCTCGCAGCTGATGCGGACGCCGAGATTCCCGAGCTCATTTCGTTCATACAGGTATTCACATGACCGCTGTACCCGCTGCCAACACCGCTGACCCGTCCAAGACCGAGCGGACCAATCTGCTGGGCCTGCCCGAGGCCAAGCTGGTGGCTTTTTTCGAGTCCTTTGGCGAGAAGCGCTTCCGAGCGACTCAGGTGCTGAAGTGGATTCACCAGCGCGGCGCGGAAAACTTCGACGAGATGACCAACATCAGCAAGTCGCTGCGGGAGAAGCTCAAAGAAGTGGCCGAAATCCGGGCACCGGAAGTCATCCAGCAGTTGGACTCGTCCGACGGCACCCGCAAGTTCCTGATTCGCGTGACCGGCGGCAGCATTGTAGAGACGGTATTTATTCCCGAAGGCGATCGGGGCACCCTGTGTGTCTCCTCCCAAGTGGGCTGCTCGCTCGACTGCAGCTTCTGCGCGACGGGCAAGCAGGGCTTTGACCGGGACCTGACCGCAGCGGAAATCATCGGTCAGGTGTGGATTGCGGCCAAGTCCTTCAATCAGCTTCAGCCCAATGGTCCGCGAAAGGTGACCAACGTGGTGATGATGGGCATGGGCGAGCCGCTGTTGAATTTCGACAATGTCGTGGACTCCATGAACCTGATGATGGAGGACAACGCCTACGGCATCTCCAAGCGGCGGGTGACCCTGAGTACCTCAGGCGTAGTGCCGGCGCTGGACAAGCTGGGGCAGTACACCGACGCCTGCCTGGCGATTTCCCTGCACGCGCCCAACGATGAACTGCGCAACGAGCTGGTGCCGATCAACAAAAAGTACCCCATCGCCGTGCTGCTCGATTCCGCCAAGCGCTACATCGCGGGTTTGCCCGATACCCATCGGCGCATTACCATCGAGTACACCATGATTGATCATGTCAACGATCGTCCGGAACACGCCCACCAATTGGCGGAACTGCTTCAGGATGTACCGGTAAAAATCAATCTGATCCCGTTCAACCCGTTCAAACTGTCCGACTACAAACGGGCCAGTAACAATGCGATTCGTCGGTTCCAGACCATTTTGATGGAAGCGGGCTATATCACTACCATCCGTACCACGCGGGGTGAGGACATTGATGCCGCCTGTGGTCAGCTCGCGGGCACGGTCAACGATATGACCAAGCGCAGTGAGCGGTACCGGGCGAAGTTTGACGAACTGCAAACCGTAAAAATAATTGCGCCGTCTCCCTGACGAGCGTCTGTGACCAAGAGGTAAGGGTGATGATAAAAGCACATAGAAACCCGCGCCGAGTATGGCGTTCAATGGCCGCGCTGGGATTGCTGGCGTTGCTCGGGCTGGGCGGCTGCGTGACCCAGACCAGCGGTCCGCAAGTGGACCGCGAGGCAGCCCTGGATACCCACTATCGATTGGCCATGGCGTACATCGACAACCGTAACCGGGACTCGGCTCGTCACCATATTGAGAAAGCGTTTGAACTCGATGATGACTCGGCCAAAGCCTACGCGGCACAGGCCATGCTGCTTCAACTGGAAGGTGAGGTGGAGCGTGCTGAGGACAGCTTCAAGTCGGCGCTTCGGGAAGACCGGAGCTTTTCTCAGGCCCGTAACAACTACGGCGCTTTTCTATTCAGACAACAGCGTTACGAAGAGGCCTATGAGCAGTTCTCAATCGTCAGTGAAGATCTGAGCTACGACAATCGGGCTAGAGCGCTGCTCAGCCTGGGGCGCACCGCCAAGCAACTGGGGCGTGAAGAGCGCGCCCGTGCGGCGTTTGAACATGCGTTTACCCTGGATCGACGCCTGGCGCCGGTCCTGTTGGAGCTGGCAGACATCAGTTTCCAGGACAAAGAATACGCGCAGGCCAAGCGCTACCTGGATCAGTACGGCGAGGTGTCTCGTCAGTCGGCCCGTTCGCTGCTGTTGGGTATTAAAATCGAAAGGATCTTCGGCAACCAAGACAAAGAAGCCAGTTATGCGCTGGCATTGAAAAATCGCTTTCCTTATTCCGATGAGTATCTGGAATACAAACGCGAAATGAGTCGTTGAGGTCCTGATGTCAACTGAAGAACAACCCGCCGAGGCCGAGGTTCCGGAGCTCGCCCCGGAGGCGTACCCAGGCGCGCTGCTCAAAGCCGCGCGGGAAAAGGCCAAGCTCAGTGAAGAGGATGTCGCCCGCGAGCTGCGGATGACCGTCAGCAAGGTGCGTGCTCTGGAGGCGGACGATTACGATCGGCTGCACTCCGATACGTTCATTCGCGGTTATCTGCGTACTTACGCGAAACTGCTCGGCCTGGAACCCGAGGACCTGCTTCAGGCCTACAAGCAGGCTCGGCGTCAGGCCGGGTTGGCGGATGATCCCGAAGAAAGCCCGTTGAAAATCAATGTGCCCGAGCCGACCCGGTCCCTGTGGAAATTTGTGCTCTGGATTCTGGTGTTGCTGGCGGGCATCTGGGCACTGTCGGTCTGGTTTCTGGGCAACCGGCAGGATCCCGTGGCGGATAGCGCCATGGTGGACCCGATCAGTGAACTGAAGGCGCCAGCGCCGACGTCGGCCCTGACTGAGGAGCCGGCAGTTGAACAAGAAGCGGTAGCGGGCAGTGTGGACGATGGGACCGAGGAAGCGACTGAGGCAGCGCCGACCGCAAGCGCCGAGACGAACTCGGCCGCGGCGTTGACCGGCTCTGAACCTCCGGCAGCGTCAAGCGGTGCCGTGGAGCCTCTGGCAGCAACGGAAGTGAGCAGTCCCGGTGCGTCAATGAACGACCCGGAAGTGCTCGATCAGCTGCGTTTGACCTTCTCGGAAGAATGCTGGGTAGAAGTGACCGACAGCCGTGGGGACGTGCTCGAAACCGATCTGCTTCAGCCCGGTCGGGAATTGTTGCTCTCCGGTGAGGCGCCCTTTACGGTGAAGCTCGGCAATGCCGGCGCGGCCCAGGTTGAGCTCAACGGTGAGCGTTTTGATTTTGTTCCGCCGGTCAGTGGTCGCCTGATGACCCTGACGGTCAATTGATACCCCTGAACCGAACCATCACAGGATCGCATCATGCACAGTGAGTCGCCCATTGTACGCCGTCAGTCCCGCCAGATTATGGTTGGCAATGTGCCCGTTGGGGGCGGAGCGCCGATCTCCGTGCAGAGCATGACCAACACCGAAACCACCGATGTGGCCGCGACCGTCGATCAGATTCAGCGCCTGCAGCTTGCCGGAGCGGATATCGTGCGCGTCTCGGTCCCGAGCATGGAGGCCGCCGAAGCCTTCGGAGCCATCCGCAAACAGGTGGATATTCCCCTGGTGGCGGATATCCACTTTGATTACCGCATTGCCTTGCGGGTGGCGGACTTGGGTGTGGATTGTCTGCGCATCAATCCCGGCAACATCGGACGGGAAAAGCGCATTCGCGCGGTGGTGGACAAAGCGCGGGATATGAATATCCCGATCCGCATTGGCGTCAACGCCGGCTCTCTGGAAAAAGATCTGCAGAAAAAGTACGGCGAGCCTACTCCGGATGCGCTGGTCGAATCGGCCCTGCGGCATGTGGAGATTCTCGATCAACTGAATTTTTACGACTTCAAGGTCAGCGTCAAGGCCTCGGATGTCTTTATGGCGGTCGCCGCTTACCGCAAGCTGGCCCGGGAAATTGATCAGCCGCTGCACCTCGGCATCACCGAAGCCGGCGGTCTACGGGCGGGTACCGTAAAGTCGGCGGTCGGCCTGGGCGCGCTGTTGATGGATGGCATCGGCGACACCGTGCGCATTTCCCTGGCAGCGGATCCGGTGGAAGAGGTTAAGGTCGCCTGGGATCTGCTCAAGAGCCTGAAGCTGCGTAACAAGGGAGTGAACTTTATTGCCTGCCCAAGCTGCTCCCGGCAGAACTTCGATGTCATCAAGACCATGAACGAGCTGGAAATGCGCGTGGAAGACATCACCGTGCCGCTGGATGTTGCGGTGATTGGCTGCGTGGTCAACGGCCCGGGTGAGGCCAAAGAAGCCGACCTGGGGCTCGCCGGCGGTACCCCCAACAATCTGGTGTATATCGACGGGGCACCGAGTCAGAAGCTCGCCAATGACACTCTGGTGGACGATCTGGAGCGGTTGATCCGCGCCAAGGCCGAGGAGAAAAAAGCGCGCCTGGAAAAAGAGGAAGCGAATCTGATTGTGCGGGGATAGACCCGGTGACGGCGGATGCGGGCTTCG
>NZ_DGMV01000031.1:20805-21223 GCF_002388575.1 Marinimicrobium sp. UBA4509 | reverse complement strand
GCGAAGCGCATCCGCCGTAACCAGGGTTCGACGATCCTGAGCGAAGAAAGTCCGCCGCAACCCAAACTAAAGCATCAAACACCAAAGAAGATTTTAGGAACCCACTTTGAAAAAACTGCAAGCCATTCGAGGAATGAACGACCTGCTGCCGGATGAGAGCGGACAGTGGCAGTACCTGGAAAATACCCTCAAGTCCATCCTCCAGCAATACAGCTATCGGGAAATCCGTTTCCCGATCGTCGAGAGCACCGAGCTGTTCAAGCGCTCCATCGGTGAAGTGACCGACATTGTGGAGAAGGAAATGTACACCTTCGATGACCGCAATGGCGATAGTCTCACGCTGCGGCCCGAAGGTACCGCCTCCTGTGTGCGCGCCTGTGAACAGCATGGCCTGTTGTACAACCAGACCCAGCGGCTC
>NZ_DGMV01000031.1:15073-20673 GCF_002388575.1 Marinimicrobium sp. UBA4509 | reverse complement strand
CCAGACCCAGCGGCTCTGGTACATGGGCCCCATGTTCCGCCACGAGCGTCCGCAGAAAGGCCGCTACCGTCAGTTTCACCAACTGGGGGTCGAAGTGTTCGGCATGACCGGGCCGGATATTGATGCCGAAGTATTGCTGCTCAGTGCGCGCATGCTGCGCGCGCTGGGTGTGGCCGACCAGGTCACGCTGCAGTTGAACAGCCTGGGCAGCAGCGAGGCTCGCGCCGCCTATAAAACCGCGCTGGTGGACTATCTGAGCCAGTACCGCGAGCAATTGGATGAAGACAGTCAGCGTCGCCTGACGTCCAACCCCCTGCGTATTCTGGACAGCAAGAACCCCGACACCCAGAAAATTCTGGATGGTGCGCCGGTACTGCTTGAGCATCTCGACGAAGCGTCTGCCGCCCATTTCGAGCACCTCAAAGCCATGCTGACCGAAGCCGGTGTTCCCTTTGAGGTCAACCCCCGTCTGGTACGAGGGCTTGATTACTATGGGAAAACCGCTTTTGAGTGGGTGACCGACGCCCTGGGCGCCCAGGGTACGGTATGCGCCGGTGGCCGCTATGACGGGTTGGTCGAGCAACTGGGTGGTAAGCCCACGCCGGCCATCGGGTTTGGTATTGGCCTCGAGCGCCTGCTGTTGCTGCTTCAGGCCACCGGGCAACTGCCCGAGGGCCTTGATCGTCGCACTCAGGTCTATCTTGTGGCGGTGGGTGAGGTACAATCCTCGGCCATGCGTTCGGCCGAACGGTTGCGCGATGCGCTGCCGGGGCTGCAGTTGCTGGCCCACTGCGGGGGCGGCAGCTTCAAGAGCCAGATGAAAAAGGCGGACAAAAGCGGCGCCGACATTGCGTTGATTCTGGGGGAGGACGAAGCCCGTAACGGCCAACTCTCACTCAAGTATCTGCGTGAGGATCGGCCCCAGGAAACACTGTCGCTGGACCAGACTATCGAGCAGCTACGGGCCTACTGGCCCGCGCTGAGCAACCTCTGAAACGAATTTTGACAATAACAGGAGTACAACGTGAGCGATCATCTGACTGAAGAAGAACAGCTTGAGGCCCTCAAGCGGTGGTGGAAGGAAAATGGCAAATGGATTGTGACCGCCGTGGTGATTGCGGTGGGCGGCTATTTTGGCTGGAATACCTACCAGGACCAGCAGCAGGCCAAGGCCGAAGCGGGCTCGGCGATATATTCTGAACTGTTGGAAACTTTGGCGGTCGAGGAAGGCAGCGCCGTTTCGGAAGACGATCGTGCGCGGGCCGGCGAGCTTGTTGAACAGCTCAAAACCGAGCATGCCAACAGTGCCTACGGCGCAAATGCGGCGCTGATTCGCGCCCGCTGGGCCGTCGATGAGGGTGACCTGGAAACCGCTGAAAGTGAGTTGCGCTGGGTTCTGGAACAGGAAACCGCGGAGGCAATCCAGCAGCTGGCTCGCCTGCGGTTGGCCCGGGTTCTGTCAGCTCGCGGACAACTCGATGACGCGCTGGCGACCCTGGAGGCTGGCACTCCCGCCGACAGCATTGCGGCCGAATACGCCGAAGCTCGCGGGGACATTCTGAGCGAGCAGGGTGACAACGACGGGGCGGCTCAGGCCTACCAGAGCGCACTGGACTCGCTTGACGCGCAGCAACAGAACCGCGTTCTGCTGCTGCAGATGAAACTGGATAATGTACAACCGGCCACGGCGGACGATACGTCGGGCTCCGAGGAGAATGCTTCATGAGGTTATGCGCAGTAGCGCTTTGTGCTTTGCTGTTTTCCGGCTGTGCGCTGTTTTCGAAAGAAGACGGTACAGAGCCGGTGGAACTGGTGGATTTCGAACCGACGGCGGAGCTGGACATTGTCTGGCGGAGCGGCGTCGGTTCGGGCACCGACAAGGCCGTGGTCAAGTTGCAGCCAGCTCTTGATGGCGACCGGATTTACGCGGCTGATGCCAAGGGTCGCGTGTTCGCCTTCAATCGCGCCAACGGCAAGCGCCTCTGGCGTCAGAAAACCGATGATGCCATTACCGGCGGCGTGAGCAGCAATGCCGGCGTGCTGCTCTACGGCACGGGCAACGGCGAGGTGGTCGCCCTGGCCAATGAGGACGGTAAGGAGCTGTGGCGCACCGCGTTGAGCAGTGAAGTGATTTCCGTTCCCCAGACCAATGGCACTGTGGTGGCCGCCCAGACCATGGATGGCCGACTGCACGCGCTGGATGCCGAGACTGGAGAAACCCGCTGGGCATACGATAGCCCGCCTCCGGTGCTGACGCTGCGGGGTACTGCTTCGCCGCTCATGACGGATTCGGCGGTGATTGCCGGCTTCGCCACGGGCAAGGTGATGGCTTTCAACCCGGATAATGGCCTGGTCCTCTGGGAGCGCCGCGTGGCTCTGCCGCAAGGTCGCTCCGAGATTGAACGCATGGTTGACGTGGATGCTTCTCCGCTGCTGCACGAAGGGGTGGTGTTTGCCGCGTCTTTTCAGGGCAACGTGACTGCTTTGGGCCGCAACAATGGCCGGCCCGTGTGGAGTCAGGAGGCCTCGACCCATAAGGATTTGTCCGCTGAAGGTCGCACTCTGTACCTCTCCGAGGCCGACAGTGTGGTCAAGGCCTTCAGTACCGCGACGGGTGAAATGCGCTGGCAGAACGATCAGTTGCTGCGCCGCCTCATCAATGGCCCCCAGGTCGTTGGTGACTACCTGGCGGTGGGGGATTATGACGGCTACCTGCATCTGCTCAAGCGCGATGATGGCAGCTTCGCCGCCCGCCGCCGCCTTGATCGGGGCGGTATTTCCGGCACCATGGTCA
Source organism: Marinimicrobium sp. UBA4509 (assembly GCF_002388575.1). NCBI lineage: Bacteria > Pseudomonadati > Pseudomonadota > Gammaproteobacteria > Cellvibrionales > Cellvibrionaceae > Marinimicrobium > Marinimicrobium sp. UBA4509. The sequence goes on along the minus strand of NZ_DGMV01000031.1, from coordinate 17,879 downwards.
CCGATGGCGACACCCTGTATGTGCAGACCGATGGCGGACGCCTGGTAGCACTTGAGGTCAAGCCTCGGGATTGATAGTTCCCTCGTTAACTGCCTCGCCGCCGACCTCCTGACCGGGGTTTCGGCGGCGATCTCGTTTATGGCTGTATAAAAAGTCCCCAATCCGCTATCCTAGGCGCCTTTGCGTTCTACCGATCTTCGATGCCTCCATTATGATTCCAGTTATTGCCCTGGTGGGCCGCCCCAATGTGGGCAAATCCACGCTGTTCAACCGTCTGACCCAATCCCGGGATGCGCTCGTGGCGAATTACGCCGGGCTGACCCGCGACCGGAAATACGGTGAAGGGCAGGCGGAAGGCCGCCGTTTTATGGTGATTGATACCGGCGGTATCAGCGGCGAGGAAGAGGGCATCGATAGCGCCATGGCGGGCCAGTCCCTGCAGGCGATTCAGGAAGCGGACATTGTGCTGTTTATTCTGGATGCCCGGGCCGGACTGACCGCGGCGGATGAAATGATCGCCCGGCATCTGCGGGTGCAGAACAAAAAGACCTATCTGGTCGCCAACAAGATTGACGGTGTAGACCCGGACCTGGCCCTGGCGCCGTTCTATGAGTTGGGGCTGGGCGAGATTTTCCCGACCACGGCCACCCATGGCCGGGGCGTCAAGTCCATGATGTCCGATGTGGTGGCCGAGCTGCCGGTTGAGGAAGTGGTACCGGCCCCGACCAATCAAGGCATCAAGATCGCGGTGGTGGGCCGGCCCAATGTGGGTAAATCCACGCTGGTCAACCGGATGCTTGGTGAGGATCGGGTGGTGGTCTATGATCAACCGGGTACCACCCGGGATAGCGTCTATATTCATTACGAGCGGTTTGAAAAGCACTATACCCTGATCGACACCGCCGGCGTTCGCCGGCGCAAAAACGTGTCCGAGTCGGTCGAGAAGTTCTCGATCGTGAAAACCCTCCAGGCCATTGACGATGCTCACGTCGCCATTCTGGTGATGGACGCCAGTGAAGGCGTGGTGGATCAGGACCTGCACCTGATGGGCAACGTCCTTGATGCCGGTCGAGGGCTGGTGATTGCTCTGAACAAGTGGGATGGTCTGGACGATGGCCACAAGCAATATGTGCGCAACGAACTCGAGCGCCGGTTGCGCTTTGTGGACTTTGCCAAAATCCATTTTATTTCCGCCTTGCATGGCACCGGGGTAGGGCACTTGTATGAATCCGTAGAGGGTGCCTACAAGTCCGCCACGGACAAGTTCTCCACGAATTTCCTGACCCGCATCCTGCAGGATGCGGTGCGCGAGCATCAGCCTCCCATGGTGCAGGGGCGCCGTATCAAACTGCGCTACGCTCACCCCGGTGGCCACAATCCGCCCATTGTGGTGATTCACGGCAATCAGACCGAGGCGGTGCCCAGTCACTACGCGCGCTATCTGGAAAAGACCTTTCGCCAGGTTCTGAAGCTCGAGGGAACGCCGGTACGGATCGAGTTCAAATCCAGCGAAAACCCCTTCGCCGGACGCCCCTCCAAACCCAAAAACCAGGGCGGGCGAGGGCCGGGTAACCGCGGTCCGGGCAGTAAAGGCGCCAAAGGCAAGTCGCCCTCAGGCCCCGGAAAAGAGCGCAAGGCGCCGCGTGGTCGACGCCCTTGATGCGTGCGGCGTGACATCATTCCCGGGGTAGACGAATGAGTAACCTGCTTCTGATTCTGGCGTGTCTTGGTATCGGTCTGCTATTGCAGCGATCGAGCCGGATGCCCCGGGATGCGGCCAGTGCGCTCAATCTCTACGTCTTGTATGTCGCGCTGCCGGCAATGATCCTCACCGAAATTCCCAAACTGACCCTGGATCAACGGGCGCTGTTGCCGGTGATCAGTACCTGGGTGGTGATGGCATCGACCGCCGCACTGGTCTGGCTGACGGCGCGCGGGTTCGGCTGGTCCCGTTCGGTGACCGGCGCCTTGATGCTGGTGATCGTGCTCGGCAATACCTCCTTTGTCGGTATTCCCCTGATTCAGGCACTGCTCCCACCTGAAGCACTACCCTACGCACTGCTTTACGATCAGACCGGCACGGTGATCGCCCTGAATACCTATGCGGTCATTGTGGCGGCCTGGTATAGCGGGCAGGACACCTCCTGGCGTAAAGTCAGCCGCACCATCTTTACCTTTCCGCCGTTCGTGGTGCTGTTGCTCGCGTTTGCGACCTTCCCGCTGGATTACCCGCATTGGTTCACTTACGCCACCGGACGGATTGCGGAGAGCTTGGTGCCGGTGGTGATGGTGGCGGTGGGGCTGCAGTGGCAGTTGAAACTGGATAAGGAACACCTGCTCCCGCTGACCGTGGGTCTGGGGTATAAGCTGGTATTGATTCCGGCGATTGTGTTTGCGGTGTTCGCCGTGCTGGATCTGCACTCCGTGGCGGCGCAGGCGGTCGCGTTACAGACGGCAATGCCGGCGATGATTTCGGCGGGCGTGGTGGCTATGGCTCATGGTTTGGCGCCGAGGCTGGTGTCCACCATTGTCGGTTACGGCTTGTTGCTGTCGCTGGTGACCGTGCCGCTTTGGAGTCAGTTGCTGTAAGGGTGTGATTGTCGGCTTACGCGCGGTGCGCTAAGCCGACCTACTCGTGGCTCAGGAAGACCGTTCCGTAGGTCGGCTTAGGCCAAAGGCCGTAAGCCGACAACCACCTCGGGCGCGCTTAAGCTGACAACTCCCTCCCATTTACGCCTGATGCCAAAACGGCTGCCCGATGGTCGGCGTGCTGGGGCTGGCCGTCTGCCGGCGGGGCATCAATCCG
>NZ_DGMV01000031.1:12636-14932 GCF_002388575.1 Marinimicrobium sp. UBA4509 | reverse complement strand
GGTCTGCCGGCGGGTCATCAATCCGGCTTTGAAGGCTTTTCGGCCGGCATCAATCGCGTCGGCAAACGCCTCGGCCATCAAGGGCGGGTTGTGTGCTTTCGCCACTGCGGTGTTCAGCAGCACACCATCAAACCCCATCTCCATCGCCTCGGTAGCCTGCGAGGGGGCGCCCAAACCGGCATCAATGATCAGCGGCGTGTCCGGCAAGCGCTCGCGCAGGGTTCTCAGATTGTAGCGATTGAGCAGCCCCTGACCGGTCCCGATGGGAGAACCCCAGGGCATCAACACCTCGCAGCCCACATCAAGCAGGCGCTGGCCTAAAATCAGATCGTCGGTGCAATAGGGCAGCACCTTGAAGCCTTTCTGAATCAATTGTCCGGCGGCATCGACGAGTCCAAAGGGGTCCGGCTGCAGATTGTAATCATCGCCGATGACCTCCAGCTTGACCCATTCGGTGTTGAATATTTCCCGGCTCATTTCCGCCAGGGTCACGGCTTCCTTGACCGTTTTACAGCCGGCGGTGTTGGGCAGTAATCGACAGCCGCTGCGCTGAATCATTTGCCAGAACGCATCGCCGCTGCCCTCGGTCGGGTTTTGCCGACGCAGCCCCAGGGTGACCACCTCGCAGCGCCCGGACTGAATCGCGTCCAGCATGCATTGTGGTGAAGGGTAGAGAGCGGTCCCCAGCAGAAACCGGCTGTCGAACGATTCGCCGTACAAAACCAATTGATCCTGAGACATGATCAGCCTCCTCCCACGGGCCGAACCACATCGACCTGATCGCTGCTTTGCAGAACCACCTGCGGGTACTGTGCCCGGGGTACAAATTCACTGTTGATGGCAACTGCCACTGGCTGGTCAGCATACTGCCACCGCTGCAGAGCGTCGCTCAGGGGCGTGTCGGCGGGCAGCTCAACCCGCTCGTTGTTCAGACTGACTATTATCATTGAGAGCGTTCCGGGAGAGATTCAATAAATGGGGTGCGAATTCGGTGTCGGCGCCTTCGTCGATCATCGCCATCACCTGATCGACCACCGCCGGTGCCAGCAGATAGCCGTGCCGGAAGAGGCCGTTCACCCGTAGCAGGCGATCTTCTCGAGTGATCCCAGGGTTATTGTCCGGCAATGCGGGACGCAGATTGACGGACTGCTCGACGATTCGCGCTTCGGAAAAGGCCGGCGCCAGGGTATACAGCGCGCTGCTCAATTCCAGTGACGATTGCAACGACATGGGCGAGCGATCTTCACTTTCTATCTGCGTGGCGCCAATCACAAAGTGATGGTCGGGTTTGGGGACGACGTAGAGCTGATAGCGCGGGTGCATCAACCGAATTGGCCGGTTCAGTGTCAGGTCCCGGGTCTGCACCTGTAATATTTCACCGCGCACACCGCGCAATTCCGGGAAGCCGGACTTGGCGCCCATGCCCCGGCAGTCAATCACCTGATCGAAACGGCGTGGGCCCGACGGCGTGTGTATCAGGCCGGACTCCAGCTCCACCTCGCAATCAAAGACGCAGTGACCGCCCAACTCCCGCAGGGCATTCCCGAGCGCGGTGAACAGGGTGCGATTGTCCAGATGCCCTTCGTTTTCCAGGAGAAGCCCATGCTGGAACTGGTCGTTCAGATCTGGCTCCAACGAGTGAAGCGCTGGGCGGGTCAACCACTGGTAACCCTGGGTGTCGCCGGTGACGTGGTACAGGTCCCGGTAAAACTGGGTCAGTTCTGACTGATCCTGGGGATGGGCCACCACCAGGCTGCCATTGAATTGCCACAGCGGGCGACGGTGCGCTGGTAACTGTTTTACCCACTGCGGCCACTGACGCAGGGCGTAGCGGCCCATATCGTAGATAAACCGGTCGGAGACGACCGCTTCGCTAAGCGGCGCGACCATCCCCGCCGCGGTCCAGGCGGCGGCCTGGGTGCCGTGTTCCGGGCCGCGATCAAACAGCATGACGCGGTGCCCTTTGCGGAGCAGCTGCCAGGCGATCAGCCGCCCGAGCAGGCCCGCACCGGCAATACCGATGGAAAGTTTTGCATGACTCATAAGACCTCAAACACAAAGGTATAGCGTGTGAGATCAGGAGTTTGAAGCAGGGGAAGGGGGCCAGACAGGGCCAGGCTCGCTTGTTTCCTCCGCAGGCATCAACCTGATCAGGTTCAACGGGTTTCGGTGTGACCGATCTCAGCCCCTTACGCAGGGCACCCCGACAAGTTCGTATTTATAGTAACCAGAGCGAAAGCCAGAATCAACGGTTACGGCGGATGCGTAGAGCGTGGTTACGGCGGATGCGCCTTCG
>NZ_DGMV01000031.1:9369-12470 GCF_002388575.1 Marinimicrobium sp. UBA4509 | reverse complement strand
AGCCGAAGGCGCATCCGCCGTAAATCAAACCGCTACTCCTCCACCCGACTGAGAATCTCCCCGGCCGCCACCCGCGTTCGGATCCGCTCCCCGGGCTTCACCTGCGCCGCATCCCGAATCACCTCACCGGCGTCGTTGTGCACGATGGCATAACCGCGCTCCAGCGTGTTCAGCGGACTCACCCCGTGCAACAATCGCCCGGCTTCGCTCAGTCGCTGGCGCTGCTGCTTCAAGGTCTGTTGCATCTGTCGGTTCAGCCGCTGGCGAAGCTGCTCGATGCGGGTTTGCCATTGGCGAAGTTGTGGCTCCGGCCGCTGCGCTTTCTGGCGAGCCGCGAGATTGTCCAGGCGCTGGCGTGCCTGCCCCAATCGCTGCTGCATGACGCGACGCAAACGCAGCTCCAGGCTGTCCAGACGCTGGCTTTGTTGCTGCAAACGCTCCCCGGGATGACGCAGGCGCTTGCTGAGATGTTGCAGATGATGTTGCTCGGCCTGCAGGCGGCGACGCGTCAGTTGGGTCAGGCGCTGCTCGTAGCCGCGAAACCTGACCAACCATTCGCTGGCGTCGGGCACCACCAACTCCGCAGCAGCGGAGGGGGTCGGCGCGCGCAGGTCGGCGACAAAATCGGCGATGGTGACATCCACTTCGTGACCCACGGCGCTGATCACCGGTAGGTCGCTGGCGGCAATGGCCCGGGCCACCACTTCCTCGTTAAACGGCCACAGGTCCTCCAGGGAACCACCACCCCGGCCCAGAATCAGTACATCAAACAGCCCCGATCGGTTGGCCAACGACAGGGCCTCAACAATCGCGGGAGCGGCCTCTTTGCCCTGCACGGGTACCGGCACCAGGGTGACCGGAATGCTCGGGAAGCGGCGCTGCAGCACGGTGAGAATATCCCGCACCGCAGCGCCGCTGGCCGAGGTGATCACGCCAATATGACGGGGCAGGGCGGGAATGGGCCGCTTGCGGGCCGGGTCGAACAGGCCCTCCTGCGCGAGCTTATGTTTGAGCGCCTCAAAGGCGCGTTGCAGGGCGCCGGCGCCGGCCTCCTCCATGTGCTCGGCAATCAGCTGATAATCGCCGCGGTTCTCATACAGGCTGACCCGGGCCCGTAACAGTACTTGCTGGCCCTGCTGTGGATTGAAGCGCACCTGCTGGTTGCGGCCGCGAAACATGGCACAGCGCACCTGGGCCTGATCGTCCTTCAGAGTGAAGTACCAGTGGCCGGAGGAGGGGCGGGCAAAGTTGGAGATCTCCCCCTCCACCCAGATCAGGGGCAGGTGGGTTTCCAGCAACTGCTTGGCGCGCCGGTTGAGTTGGCTGACAGAGAAAATCGGCCGTTCGGAGGTGGTTGTGGGGTCATTTTCAAACATGCTGGCATTATACCCAAACCGGACAGGGCTTATGTCGAAAATGACTGGTAAAACAATGACTTTTAACCGGTGATGGCAGTTTACCCACAGCCGTGTGGGCGGTATAATTGACGGTTTACTTATCTCAGGATAAAGGTTGGCTGTATGTTGCGTATTGCTGAAGAAGCCCTCACGTTCGACGACGTTTTGCTCCTGCCGGGCTATTCAGACGTCACGCCCAAAGACGTCTCACTGAAAACCCGGCTGACCCGCGGCATTCAACTGAATATTCCGCTGATTTCCTCCGCCATGGATACCGTCACCGAAGCGCGCCTGGCCATTGCCATGGCCCAGGAAGGTGGCATCGGTATCATCCATAAAAGCATGAGTATCGAAAAGCAGGCTCAGGAAGTCCGCCTGGTCAAGAAGTTCGAGGCCGGCGTGGTCAAAGATCCGATCACCATCGACTCGAACGCCACCATCAGCGACCTGCTGGCCCTGACCCGGCAGAACAACTTCTCCGGCTTGCCGGTGCTGGACAACGGTGACCTGGTGGGTATCGTCACCGGTCGCGACGTGCGGTTTGAAACCAACCTGGAGGCCAAGGTCTCCAGCATCATGACGCCGAAAGAAAAGCTGGTGACCGTCAAAGAAGGTGCCAGCAACGACGAAGTGCGCAGCCTGTTGCACAAGCACCGTATCGAAAAAGTCCTGGTGGTCAATGACAACTTCGAGCTGAAGGGCCTGATTACCGTCAAGGACATCAACAAAGCCGAAAAATACCCCAACGCCTGTAAAGACCCGGAAGGTCGCCTGCGCGTGGGCGCCAGTGTCGGCACCAGCCCGGACACCCCTGACCGGGTCGCCGCTCTGGTTCAGGCCGGTGTGGACGTGATCGTGGTGGACACTGCCCACGGCCACTCCAAAAACGTGATCGAGGGCGTCCGTCGCATCAAGAAAGATTATCCGGAGCTGCAGGTCATCGGCGGCAACATCGCCACCGGCGACGCCGCCAAAGCCCTGGTTGAAGCCGGCGCCGACGCGGTCAAAGTGGGCATCGGCCCCGGCTCCATCTGCACCACCCGCATCGTCAGTGGCGTGGGCGTACCGCAGATCAGCGCCATTGCCAATGTCGTGGACGGCCTGAAAGGCATTGACATCCCCATCATCGCCGACGGTGGCGTACGCTTCTCCGGCGACCTGGCCAAAGCCATCGTCGCCGGCGCCCACACCGTCATGATGGGCTCCATGTTCGCCGGCACCGAAGAAGCCCCGGGCGAAGTGGAACTGTTCCAGGGCCGCACCTACAAAGCCTACCGCGGCATGGGCTCCATGGGCGCCATGTCCCAGACCCAGGGCTCCAGCGACCGCTACTTCCAGGACGCCAGCCAGGGTGCTGAAAAACTCGTTCCGGAAGGCATCGAAGGCCGCGTACCCTACAAAGGCCCGCTCAACGCCATCGTCCATCAACTGATGGGCGGCCTGCGCGCGGCCATGGGCTACACCGGCAGCCACAACATCGACGAAATGCGCACCCAGCCGCAATTCGTCCGCGTCACCTCTGCCGGCATGGGTGAAAGCCACGTCCACGACGTACAGATCACCAAAGAAGCCCCGAACTATCCGGTAGGGCGGTAACACAGATTATTCTGGTTCAGGTTCTTACTGGTGTCGCCAGTGAATCTTGCGCAACACCAAGGGCCGATGCGGGGTATGGCCTTTAAAGACTCTCGGAGGCAGGGAGCC
>NZ_DGMV01000031.1:8966-9215 GCF_002388575.1 Marinimicrobium sp. UBA4509 | reverse complement strand
CCCCGTAGCGGCCCGGCTACGAAGCCCCATAGCTAGCTACGACGCTCAAACGAGCTCGCACCAACCAACATCAAGAGCCCCCATGACTCAAGACATCCACGCCCAAAGAATCCTCATCCTCGACTTCGGCTCCCAATACACCCAGCTCATCGCCCGACGAGTCCGCGAAATCGGCGTCTTCTCCGAAATCCGCGCCTTCGACATGAGCGACGAGGAAATCCGGGACTACAACCCCAACGGCATCATCCT
>NZ_DGMV01000031.1:8508-8795 GCF_002388575.1 Marinimicrobium sp. UBA4509 | reverse complement strand
TACAACCCCAACGGCATCATCCTCGCTGGTGGCCCCGAATCCGTCCACGCCGAAGGCAGCCCGAGAGCACCTCAAGCCGTCTTCGAGCTCGGCGTGCCCGTACTCGGCATCTGCTACGGCATGCAGACCATGGCCGAACAACTGGGCGGCTCCGTACAGGGCTCCAAAGTCCAGGAATTTGGCTACGCCCAAGTCAAGGTTCACGGCCAGACTCAACTGCTGCACGACATCAAAGACCACCTCGACCACAACGGCGACTCCCTGCTGGACGTCTGGATGAGCCACGG
>NZ_DGMV01000031.1:4138-8390 GCF_002388575.1 Marinimicrobium sp. UBA4509 | reverse complement strand
GTCTGGATGAGCCACGGCGACAAAGTCATCAAACTGCCGCCGGACTTCGACATCATGGCCTCCACCCCGAGCTGTCCGATCGCCGGCATGGCCAATGAAGCCAAAAAATTCTACGGCGTCCAGTTTCACCCGGAAGTCACCCACACCCTTCAAGGCAAACGCATCCTCGAGCATTTCGTGTTCGAACTCTGCGGCTGCGAAGCCCTTTGGACTCCGGCCAAAATCGTCGACGACGCCATCGAAAAAGTGCGCGAACAAGTGGGCAAGGACAAAGTCCTGCTCGGCCTGTCCGGGGGCGTGGACTCCTCAGTGGTGGCGGCCCTGTTACACAAAGCCATCGGCGACCAGCTCACCTGCGTGTTCGTCGACAACGGCCTGCTGCGCAAAGACGAAGGCGACCAGGTCATGGAAATGTTCGCCCGTAACATGGGCGTGAAGGTGATCCGCGTCGACGCCGAAGACCAGTTCCTCGGCAAGCTCCACGGCGTGGACGACCCCGAAGCCAAGCGCAAGATCATCGGCAACACCTTCATCGATGTGTTCGATGATGAAGCCACCAAACTCAAAGACGTCAATTGGCTGGCCCAGGGCACCATCTATCCGGATGTGATTGAATCCGCAGCCGCCAAAACCGGCAAGGCTCACGTGATCAAATCCCACCACAATGTGGGCGGCCTGCCGGAAACCATGAAAATGCAGCTGGTGGAACCGCTGCGTGAGCTGTTCAAAGACGAAGTGCGAAAAATCGGTCTGGAGCTCGGCCTGCCTTACGATATGGTCTACCGCCATCCCTTCCCGGGGCCGGGCCTGGGCGTGCGCATTCTGGGTGAAGTGAAAAAAGAGTACGCCGATATTCTGCGCGAAGCCGATGCCATTTTTATTGAAGAGCTGCACAACGCCGACTGGTACCACAAAACCAGCCAGGCCTTTGCGGTGTTCCTGCCGGTCAAATCGGTCGGTGTCGTTGGGGATGCTCGTCGCTACGAGTGGGTCATTGCCCTGCGCGCGGTGGAAACCATCGACTTCATGACCGCACGCTGGGCGCATCTGCCGTACGAATTGCTGGAGAAAGTCTCCAACCGTATCATCAACGAGATTTCCGGTGTGTCACGGGTGACTTACGATGTATCCAGTAAGCCACCCGCGACCATCGAATGGGAGTAGGCCGTCTTTTGACGGCCGTGCATGAATAACAGATAAACGAACCCGGTATTCACCCATGGGCAGAGCCTACCAGAACCGCAAAGAATCCATGTCCAAAACCTCGGACATGAAATCCAAAATTTACAGCCGTTACAGCCGTGAGATTTACATGTGCGCCAAGTCCGGTGGCACCGAGCCGACCGGCAATCTGGCGTTGGCGTCTCTGCTGGAGCGGGCAAAGAAAGAGCAGGTGCCCGCTCATGTAATCGATAAAGCGATCGCCAAGGCCGAAGGCGGCGGCGGAGAAGATTTTGCGGTAGCGCGCTATGAAGGGTTTGGGCCCGGCAACACCATGATCATTGTCGACTGCCTGACCGACAACCCCAACCGGACCTATGGCGATGTGCGCACCTGCTTCAACAAGGTGAAAGCCAAGCTGGGTGCTTCCGGCGCGGTCAGTCATTTATTTGACCACAGCGCGATTTTCCGTTTCTCCGGGCCGGACGAAGACGCGGTGCTGGAGGCTCTGGCGGACGCCGATGTCGATGTCACCGATATCGAGGCCGAGGAGGGCATCATCACGGTATTTGCCCCTCAGACCGAATACGCCAAAACGCGCAATGCCCTGAAGGAGGCCTTCGAAGGGATCGAGTTTGAGGTTGAGGATGTGCAGTTCATCCCTCAGATAACCACCGAGATCGCGGGCGAGGACGTCGAGCAGTTCGAGAAAATGGTCGAACTGTTGAACTTTCTGGACGATGTTCAGCGCGTTTTCCATAATGCGGAGTATTGAGGCGCGGTAACCGCGCGCTCAATCAGCAAGAGGAGAAAGGCGTCACATTCCTCCCTGGCTCCCTGTGCTACGCTTTCCGGATTGACCGGCACAGACAGGGGGCCCTATGCCGTACATCCACCATCAGCTCAACGGTGCCAGTGTCGGCTACTATGAGCTCAGCAACGAAACCCTGACCATCGGGCGCAGCGCCGATAATCACCTGGTTGTGGATGATGCCACGGTCAGTGGGCACCACGCCGTCATCGAGGCGACCGCTCAGGGTTTCCGCATCCGGGACCTGAACAGCACCAACGGCGTCTGGGTGAACGGTCAGCGGGTGCCCGAGGCGCCCTTGAGAGTTGAAGACAGCATTCGGGTCGGAACCCATGAGCTGCAGTACGCCGAGCAGATTTCCGACGAGCTGCAGCGCACCCTGAAAATCAAAAAAAGCTGGATTCCCGGCATTTACTACACCGCTGAGAAATAAGCCGTCTTCATGAGCGCTACCTTCACGGAACGATTGGCCGACGGACTGAGCCTGCGTGTGCTGGTACTGTTGCTAGGCGGCTGGCTGATCCTGCTCCCCCAATCCCTCCAATCGCCCTCCTGGCTTGATGCGATGCTCTTTGATGCCTCCTTGGCATTGACCCCCGAGCGGGTTCGTTACACTCATCCGGCCTCCCCATCGTCGACTGGCGGATGGTATTCGATCTGGCCCCAGGTTACCGACCGCTGGGCAGAGCAGGGGCTGTCCAGGCATTCCGGGGCGCTTCTCAATGGCGGTTACCGGACGCCCTGGTGGTTTTACCCGGCCTTCTCCGGTCTGATTCTGGCTCTGGCGGTTTATCTAATCTGGTTGACCCCGGTCATGGGCAGGGTGGCCGCGTTATTGATGACCGGGCTGCTCACCATAGGCCTGGTCGCGGGGCAGATTGGTGCCCAGATCAGTCAGGGGCTGTATCTGCCACTCGGGTTGGCGGTTCAGTACCTGTGGGTCGGACTGTTGCTGATCGGTGCGTATTGGCACCAGCGTCGCTGGTATCGCCAGGCGCAGTATCTGCGTCGTCAGTTGGGGATTGAGCGCTTTGATAACGGTCACTGGAAAGAAGCGCTGACCGCGCTGAAAGCCTGCCCCACCTCGGAGTCTATTCTGGATCTGCTCTACGACCAGGCCAGAGAGCACGAACGCCGGCAGCGCCGCCAGGAGGCGCTGGCCTGTTACCGGGAGATCGCGCGGCGCAAGCCCATGTACCGTGACGTAGCGCAACGACTCAAGGCGCTGGAGGCTCGGCAGGGGGCCACAGGCACCGCGAACCTGGCACAGACCCAGGTGCTGGAGGAGTTCGCCGTACCCCAGCAACTGGGGCGCTACCAGATCGAGCGGGAGTTGGGGCGTGGCGCAATGGGCATCGTCTATCTCGGGCGAGATCCCCATATTGCCCGGGAGGTGGCCATCAAAACACTGAATGTTGCGCCCTTCGATGCCGATGAGCGCGAGAGCCTGAAAAAACGGTTTTTCCGGGAAGCGGAAGCGGCGGGGCGGCTGCGGCACCCGAATATTGTGACGGTATACGATGTGGGACAGGAGCATGAGTTGGCCTTTATCGCCATGGATTACGTCCGCGGCGAGCCGCTCAGCGAACGCACGGCTCAATCCCGGCAGCTTCCGCTCGCCAAGGTCTATGAGCTGATGGCCACGGTCGCGGAGGCGCTGGCCTATGCCCACGAGCAGCAAGTGGTTCACCGGGATATCAAGCCGGGCAATATTCTCTATGACCCGGATGAAAACCGGGTGGTGGTGACCGATTTCGGAATCGCCCGGGTGGCCAACAGCGCCCGGACCCAGACCGGCGAGATTATGGGGAGCCCTCTCTATATGTCCCCGGAGCAGCTCAAGGGGGCGCGGGTAGGGCCAGCGAGCGATATTTTCAGTCTGGGCGTGACTCTGTACCAACTGCTGACCGGGGCGCTGCCATTTCGTGGCGATACGATTGCAGAGCTGAGCTATCAGATCGTGCAGAGCCGGCACCGGCCTCTGCGTGAGGTGCGGAAGGATCTGCCGCGCAGTGCCACGCGGATTGTGAACAAAGCGCTACAGAAAGAGCCGGAAAAACGCTATGCAACTGCGGCCGAGATGGCCAAGGCATTACGCTCGGCACTGGAGAAAGAGTTCTGATGTTCGCAGACAGTCTGCTGTGGCATGAAGTCCGGTCTACGACGGGGAATACCGTTTCAAGACACGCCGTACATACGGTCCCCTTCGCGCTCCAGACGCTTCGGGACACTTCCCACATCCATGTGGGGCGTCCAGGGCGGGTGACGGTCTCAGAGGGG
>NZ_DGMV01000031.1:2002-4081 GCF_002388575.1 Marinimicrobium sp. UBA4509 | reverse complement strand
TCTTGAAACGGTATTCCCCGTCGCAGACCTCAGTGCCATCTTTATCCTATATTTAAAAAGGTACCCAACAATGGCTTGGTTGATTCAACTCGTAGACGATGTCGCCGTTCACAAGTTTGAACTTGTGGGTGGTGAATTGACGCTGGGGCGTCACCCCGAGTGTGACGTGCTGATTGACGATAGCGCGGTCAGCGGTCGTCACGCCCGCATGAGCGTGAAGCCCAATCCGGATTTCCCGCAGTTTCGGGAATACTATCTGGAGGATCTGGGGAGCACCAACGGCACTTTTGTGAACGATCAGCGAGTGGCGCAGCGGTTGCGACTCCACCATAACGACAAGATCCGACTGGCCTGGAATCAGTTCAAGTTCGTGGATAACGACGAGCAGGACCTAGAGCGCACCCGACATATGGTATCGAGCTGATCAATCCACGAAGCACGCTCAGTAGGTCGGATTAGCGAAACGCGCGTAATCCGACTATCGCTACCTCAACACTGAGTATGAATGTGGCACTGAGGTCCCAGCCCGGGCCGGACCATATCTACAAAACGGAATCTGGATTTTACTGCTTGAATTGTATTATGATATTCAAAATACCAATGACTTCATAACAATGGCAAGCAGGAGAACATCATGTCGACATCATTCAAGCGCACTCTGGGCGCCACCCTGATTGGGCTCGCCGGTGCGGCGGGCGTTCAGGCGGACAACCCCATCATCACCGAACGCTTCAGCGCGGATCCGGCCGCCCTGGTCCACGACGGCAAGGTCTACCTGTATGTGGGTCACGACGAGGCCACAGTGGACGGGGATTTCTTTGTCCTCAAGGAGTGGAACATCTACTCCTCAACCGACCTGGAAAACTGGACCCTCGAGGGCGAGGTGCCGCGCACCATTTTCGAGTGGGCCGATGGCGATTCCGCCTGGGCTGCGCAGGCGGTTGAGCGCGACGGTAAGTTCTATTGGTACACCACGGTGCGTATGCCAGTGCCCGAAGAAGGCGATTGGCAGGGCGGCTATACCCTGGGGGTAGCGGTGTCCGACGATCCGGTCACCGGCTGGAAAGATGCCCTGGGCAAACCGCTGATTGACCCCAACGACACCGAGCCGGCTCCTCACATGATCGAACACAGCCACAGCTGGGACGACATCGACCCGAGCGTGTTCATTGATCACGACGGCCAGGCCTATCTGTACTGGGGTAACTCCCACCTCTACTACGCCAAACTCAAAGACAACATGATCGAGTTCGACGGCGAGGTCCACAAAGTCGAGTTCGACATGCCCGGCACCTTCACCGAAGCGCCTTGGGTGCACGAGAAAGATGGCAAATACTACCTGACCTACGCCATGAACTACCCCGAAGAGCTGGCCTACGCCATGAGCGACAGCCCGGAAGGCCCCTGGGAATACAAAGGCCTGCTGATGGACGTGCTCGAAGACAGCGGCACCAGCCACCAGGCGATCCTGGAGTACCAGGGTGAAGACTACTTCATCTACCACACCTCCGCGCTGCCTACCGGCGGCAATTTCCGCCGCTCCGTCTCCATGGAATTCCTGGAGTACAACGCCGACGGCACCATCAAGAAACTGACCCCCACCGCCTCGGGCATCACCCACGCGGCCCAGGCGCTGCAGAGCCATGCGGATACCGATGAATACGTGCGCTATGGCGATGGCGAAGAAACCACCCTGGCCGAACTGAACGCCGCCGATCACTGGCAGTACAAGTGGCATGTCGAACCCCTGGTAGAGCAGGGCGGCAACACCGTCTCCTTCCAGCCCGAAACCCGGATGGGCTACTACCTGGTGGCGCAAGACGGCGATGTCGCCATTGTTGAGCACGACGGTACCGACGAATTCGCTCGTGCGGCGACCTTTGAGCGGGTTGATGGTCTGGTGGGAGAGGGTGCGTCCTTCCGTTCGCTGGAGAATCGTGAACATTACCTGATGGTGAATGGCGGTGTGTTGACCTTGGGGCAGCCGGGCTCGGCGTCTGAGCGTAAAGCGGCGACGTTTGATGTAATTCCCACAGAGTAAGGTTTGTGATTTTTTGTGGATGACGGGGCTTCGCCCCT
>NZ_DGMV01000031.1:0-1749 GCF_002388575.1 Marinimicrobium sp. UBA4509 | reverse complement strand
GGTTTACCCCTCGACGACCCGGACCGCACAGTAACCACCAAATATCAGGAAGCCATCGTCAGAATGTAATGCCATTCTTTCGAGGTGACTGGCTGAATCGACAGGCGGCCCTGCTTTAACAGCACCATCTCACCCAACGGCTCCTGCTGCTTGATCGCCTTCAACGGCACCACCTCATCAAACGCCGAATCAAACTGAATATCCACACAAAACCAGCGCGGAGTCTCCCTCGTCGCCTTCGGATCAAAATAATCACTCGCCGAATCAAACTGCGCCGGGTCCGGATAGGCCGCCTTCACCACCTTGGCCGTGCCCGCCACACCCGGCACCTTGCACTGACTGTGATAAATCAACACACCGTCACCGACCGCCACCTCATCGCGCAGAAAATTGCGCGCCTGATAATTGCGAATCCCGTTCCAGCGGCCCACACCGTCCCGCTCCTTGCGCAAATCCTCAATACCGTACTCATCCGGTTCCGACTTAAACAACCAGTAATTTGCCATGCCGCTTACTACCTCTCTATAATGGCGGGTTTACGCCGTTCCGGCCTGCCGCGCCGGAGTCAAAACGCACGTGGCCTTTGGTAGGGGTCACCACTGACATCAAGGATACACCATGCCTGTCATTACACTGCCCGACGGTTCAAAACGCGAATTTTCCCAGCCGGTCACTTTGATGCAAGTGGCTGAAGATATCGGCCCCGGCCTGGCCAAGGCCACCGTGTGCGGCCGTATCAACGGCAAGCTGGTTGACGCCTGCGAGCTGATCGAGGACGACGCCGAGATTACCCTGATCACCGGCCGCGACCCGGAAGGGCTCGAAGTCATTCGGCACTCCTTCGCCCACCTGGTGGGTCACGCCGTCAAACAACTGATCCCGGAGGCCAAAATGGCCATCGGTCCGGTGATTGAAGACGGCTTCTATTACGACATCGACGCGCCGCACCCCATTACCACCGAGGAGATGGAGGCCATCGAGAAGCGCGTTCAGGAGCTGATCAAGAAAGATTACGACGTCATCAAAGAGATGACACCGATCGAGCGGGCCCGTGAAGTGTTCGCCGACCGGGGAGAAGATTTCAAAGTCGAGCTGGTCGATGACCTGATCGCCGCCGGTGAAAAGGCGGTCGGTCTGTATCACCACGAAGAATACGTCGACATGTGCCGCGGCCCTCACGTGCCTAACACCCGCGTGATGCGCTACTTCAAGCTGATGCGGGTGTCCGGTGCCTACTGGCGGGGCGACTCCAGCAACAAGCAGCTGCAGCGCATCTACGGTACCGCCTGGAACGACAAAAAGGCGCTCAAGGCCTATATCCAGCGCCTGGAAGAGGCGGAAAAGCGCGACCACCGCAAGCTGGCCAAAAAGCACAACCTGTTCCACACCCAGGAAGAGGCGCCGGGCATGGTGTTCTGGCACCCCAAGGGCTGGACCATCTACAAGACCCTGGAAAACTACATGCGCGACATGCAGCATCGCCATGACTACCAGGAAATCCGCACCCCGCAGGTGGTGGACATGACCCTGTGGCAGAAATCCGGCCACGCGGACAAGTTTGGGGATGGCATGTTCACCCTCAAGTCCGAAGATCGGGATTTCGCCGTCAAGCCCATGAACTGCCCCTGCCATGTGCAGGTGTTCAATCAGGGCCTGAAAAGCTACCGTGATCTGCCCTTGCGCCTGGCGGAATTCGGCTCCTGTCACCGCAATGAGCCCTCCGGCTCCCTGCACGGCATCATGCGGGTG
>NZ_DGMV01000058.1:40211-42391 GCF_002388575.1 Marinimicrobium sp. UBA4509 | reverse complement strand
TTTACGGCGTGTCTTGAAAGGGCTTCCCCTCCCCGGACCGGACTTGATTGAACCACCATTAACCGCTCTCACAAAAATTCCCCAAAAACAAGACTGGTCTGGCGGAGCCAATTGCGGATAATGAGCGGCCTTGGCATTTTGTTTAATCAGAGATTCTCAACCTTAGGTCAGCGCATGAACAGCATCTCCCAACGCATCGCCGAAGAACTGAACTGCCGCGAACAGCAGGTCGCAGCCGCCGTCGCCCTGCTCGACGAAGGCGCCACCGTGCCCTTCATCTCCCGCTACCGGAAAGAAGTCACCGGCGGGCTGGACGACACCCAGATGCGTAACCTCGAAGAGCGCCTGCGCTACCTGCGGGAGCTCGAAGACCGCCGCGAGGCCATTCTCAAGAGCATCGCCGAGCAGGAAAAACTGACCCCCGAGCTCGAGCGGGACATCAAGGCGGCGGATACCAAGACCCGCCTGGAAGATCTCTACTTACCCTACAAGCCCAAGCGTCGCACCAAGGGCCAGATCGCCATCGAGGCGGGCCTGGAGCCCCTGGCCGAGGCGCTGCTGGGGGATCCGAGCCTGGATCCGGAGACCGAAGCCGCGAAATACCTGAACCCCGAACACAAGATCGACGACACCAAGGCCGCACTGGATGGCGCCAAGTACATCCTGATGGAGCGCTTCAGCGAAGACGCCGAGCTGCTCGGCAAGCTGCGCCACTTCCTCAAGCACGAAGCCAACCTGAGCGCCCGAGTGGCGCCGGGTAAGGACGCCGACCAGTCCCAGGAAGTACAGAAGTTCCGGGATTATTTTGAGCACGATGAGCCCCTCAAGAGCGTGCCCTCTCATCGCGCGCTGGCCATGTTTCGGGGCCGCAACGAAGGCATTCTCAACCTGTCTCTGACGCTGGGTGAGAAGGAGCCCGAGCGCACCGAAGCCCATCCCTGCGAAGCCATGGTGGCCGATCACTGGCAGATTCGCGACCAGGGCCGGGCCGGGGACAAGTGGCTGGGCGAGGTGGTGCGCTGGACCTGGCGGGTGAAGCTGCTGACCCACCTGGAAACCGACCTGCTCAGTGAGCTGCGGGAAGTGGCCGAGGAGGCCGCGATCAAGGTGTTTGCCGCCAATATGAAAGACCTGCTGCTGGCCGCACCGGCGGGCCAGAAAGCCACCATCGGCCTGGACCCGGGCTTGCGCACCGGGGTGAAAGTGGCCGTGGTAGACGCCACCGGCAAGGTGGTTGATCACGGCGCCATTTTCCCCACCGCGCCTCAATTCAAAATCGCTGAAGCCGAAGCGGTCATTGTCGCGTTGTGCAAAAAGCACGATGTGGAGCTGATCGCCATCGGCAACGGTACTGCCTCCCGGGAAACCGAAAAATTTGTTCAGGACATGCTGAAAAAGCACAGCGACCTGAAAGCCAAGAGCGTGATGGTAAACGAGTCCGGTGCCTCGGTGTACTCGGCCTCCGAGTTTGCCGCCAAAGAATTTCCGGACCTGGACGTCACCATTCGCGGTGCCATTTCCATCGCCCGTCGCCTCCAGGACCCGCTGGCGGAATTGGTGAAAATCGATCCGAAATCCATTGGTGTGGGCCAGTACCAGCACGACGTATCCCAGACCCAACTCGCACGGGAGCTGGACGCCGTGGTGGAAGACTGTGTGAACGCCGTGGGCGTGGAAGTGAACACCGCCTCGGCGCCGCTGCTGGCGCGCGTGTCCGGTCTGAACCAGACCCTGGCCAACAACATTGTTGAATTCCGCAACGCCAACGGCGTGATCCGCTCGCGCAGCGAACTGAAAAAAGTGCCGCGCCTTGGGGACAAAACCTTTGAGCAGGCGGCGGGCTTTTTGCGCATCGCCGGCAGCGACAACCCGCTGGACGCCTCCGGTGTGCACCCGGAAGCCTACAGCGTGGTGGAGAAAATCGCCCAGATCAACGCCCGTGAAGTGAAGGGCCTGATCGGCGACTCGGCGTTTCTGCGCAGCCTGAAAGCGGCGGAGTACACCGACGAAAAATTCGGGGTCCCGACGGTCACCGATATCATCCGCGAGCTGGACAAACCCGGCCGCGACCCCCGCCCGGAATTCAAAACCGCCCAGTTCCAGGAAGGTGTGGACACCATCAAGGACCTGGAGCCGGGAATGATCCTGGAAGGCTCGGTGACCAACGTCACCAACTTCGG
>NZ_DGMV01000058.1:24079-40068 GCF_002388575.1 Marinimicrobium sp. UBA4509 | reverse complement strand
GTGACCAACGTCACCAACTTCGGTGCCTTTATCGATATCGGCGTTCACCAGGATGGCCTGGTGCACATCTCCGCCCTGTCCAACACCTTTGTGAAAGATCCCCGCGAAGTGGTCAAGGCTGGCGATGTGGTGAAAGTCAAAGTGATGGAAGTGGATGTGCCGCGCAAACGCATCGGCCTGTCCATGCGCCTTGACGATGAGCCGGGTGAGAAAACCGACGGCCCCAAAGGCGGCCCGCGCCGCGCGCCGAAATCAAACGGTGGCCAGAACCGTCAGGGCAACCGTGGTGGCCAGGGTGCCGGCATGGGCAGTATGGGTGCCTTGTTGCAGGAAGCGTTGAAGAAGAAGTAAGGGCGGTTCAACCAAACGGCGCGCGTTGTGTGCCGTTTGGTTGGGGACGGCCACCGGTGGTTACGGCGGATGCGGGCTGCGCCCTTATCCGCCCTACGCGTGTCTATACCGCTGCGCCCGGCCGTAGGGCGGATAAGCCGAAGGCGCATCCGCCGTAACAAGGTTAGTGATTAATACTGACGGATCATGGTCCAGCGTTGGTTGGTGCCGCCGGTGCTGTTCCACTGCAGGATGTTGGCGCCGTTGGCAGTGCTTTTTCCTTCCACATCCAGCACCATGCCGCTCAGTACCGATTCAACTTCCACGTAGTTACCCGCCGGGTTGATCTGCCAACGCTGGCCGGCGCTGCCCCAGTAGTCCCACTGGGCGATATTGGCACCCGCTGAGGTACTGCCTTCCCACACATCCATGCCCTTCAGGCTGAGGCCGTTGATCAGGCTGTATTCACCGGTGCCGTGGTCCACCACATACCATTTCTGGTGCAGGCCACCATTATCCTCGTACTGCACGACGTTGCCACCGTTGGCGGTATCGGCATTGGCAATCTCCAACAGCTTGCCACTGAGCTGGGACTCGAACTGATAAAGCCCCTCGCTCACCCCACCACAACTGGTGATGGAACTGAAGTTGTGGGTCATTGAGGGCCAGCCGCCGGAGAAGGTCATGCGCTGAATATCCAGCTTGGCATTGCCGCCGTCATTCAGATCGTAGTAATGAGTGGTGACGTAGTTACAACCGTCCTGCTTGAGCACGCCGATATGGCCGGGGCCTTTGCGCTTGCCGTCTTCGTTGGGCAACAGGTTTCGCTCGCCGGTATAGGGGCCAAACACGCTGGTGGAGCGGGCCACCTGCACTTCATAGGTACTGTCCGCGCCCCGACAGCAGAGACCACGGGTGAAGAACAGGTAGTAGTAATCGCCGTTGCGGGTAATGTACGGCGCTTCAATGGACTGGTGGCCGCCGCCATAAATCTTGGTGACGGCGCTGGCGAGCTTACCGGTATTCTGATTGATTTCCGCTACACCCAGGCCGCCGAACCAGGAGCCGTAGGACATATACACCTTGCCGTCGTGATCGCGGAACAGGGCCGCATCAATCGCATTAATCTCTTCCGATCCGCCATAGGACTGCACCACCACACCCAGGTCCTGCCAGTTGGGGTTCTTCAACGACGGGGTGCGCACCACGCCGATGGCGGAACGGGAGCTGCCGAAGGTGGAGACGGAGTAGTAGACGTAGTAATAGTCGCCCATCTGGATGGCATCCGGCGCCCAGAAGTGGCCTTCAAAGCCGGGCACCGCGTCGTTGATCCAGGCCGGCCAGGAGCTGCCGAAAATATCGCCGGGGTTATCCCAGTGGACCAGATCGGTGGACCGGGAGTACCAGACGCCGTTGCCGGTGGTGAAATGGAAGTAGGTATCCCCATCACGCACCAGTGTAGAGGGGTCATGGGAGTTGGTAATGCCGGTCAGGTCCAGTGCCAGGGCGGGAGTAGCTCCCAACAGCAGGGCAACCAGGCCGAGGCGGCGCAGGGTCGGTAGTAAACGGAGTATCGTTGTTCTCATGGGTCACCTATTTATGCTTATGGTTAGTGGGTCCATTCGTATTATTATCCTATCATCGTTCGAAATTTAGGTTATCAAGGTTGGGCCGGGGCGGACAAGGATTTGTAATACAATTTTTGAATAGATGAGGTATCTGTTATTTCGATAATTTTGGGTGGCACAACTGGAAACGAGTTTAGGTTACGGCGGATGCGGGGTTATACCGCTGCGCTCGGCTCCTACGCAATCTGATCTGGCATTCGATGGTTGGCTCGTTGGGTTACGGCGGATGCGCGCTGCGCGCTTATCCGCCCTACGCGGGCATTCGATGACTGGATAGCTGGTTGTGGTTGGGTTGGATTGCGGGCACAATCGCCCTCCCCCGCCGATGAATACGCAGCCTGGTAGAGAATTGAATGGCGATTAACTGGTTTCCCGGACATATGCATAAGGCCCGCAAGGAGATTGCGGAGGTAATGGCCCATATGGATGTGGTCATTGAGGTGCTCGATGCCCGTATCCCCTACTCCAGCAAGAATCCGATGATTCCCGCGCTGCGCGGCGACAAGCCGTGCATCAAACTGCTCAATAAGGCCGACCTGGCGGACCCGGCCATGACCGAGCGCTGGGTGGCCCACCTGGAGCAGGAACAGGGCGTGACCGCCCTACCCGTCACGCACCGCAAGCCCGAGAGCATTCGTCGACTGCTGGTGCAGATTCAGGACATTCTGGCGGACCGGAACCTGAGCGCACGCAACACCCAGGCGATGATCATGGGGATTCCGAACGTGGGCAAATCCACCCTGATCAATATCCTCGCCGGGCGCAAGATTGCCAAAACCGGCAACGAAGCCGGGGTCACCAAATCCCAGCAACGAATCAAACTGGACAACCGGGTGGTGCTGACCGACACCCCGGGGTTTCTGTGGCCCAAACTGAATCCGCCCAGTTGCGGATACCGACTGGCCGCCACGGGGGCGATCAAGGAGAAGATCTTCGACTACCCGGAAGTGGCACTGTTTACCGTGGCCTATCTGGGCCAGCAATACCCCGAGGCGCTCAAGGCCCGCTACCGGCTCACGGAGCTTCCCGAAGACGACCTGGAGCTGCTGGAAAGCATCGGCCGGGCTCGGGGTACGGTGCGCAAGGGCGGCCAGGTGGACCTGGAGAAAGTCTCCGCGCTGCTGATCAGTGAACTGCGGGACGGGGTTCTCGGCCCCATTACGCTGGAAACGCCGGAGATGACCGAACGCGAAGAGGCCGAAGCCCGGGAGGCCGACGAACGGGCCAAAATCGAAAAGGAAGAAAAAGCCAAGCTGCGCCGTCAGCGGGCGCGCAAAAACCGGCGTTGACGCTTGGGTGAGCTGTTATCGAGCAGTCGTGAAATCGGCATCAACTGCGGCACATTTTCACAGACGATCTTGAAGCTCGCCAGCAAGGGAACCGCCATTAGCGCTCCCGCCACACCCCATAACCAGCCCCAGGCCACTACCGAGATAAACACTGCGGTGGGTGTAACGGCCAACCGCCGCCCGATCACCATCGGCGTAATCATGTGCCCCTCGGTAACCGACAGTGCCATGTACACCCCCGGCACCAGCAAGGCCTGGGGAATGCTCGGGAAGGTGGCGAGTCCGACCAGCGTGAGAATCCCGGCCATCACGACCGCGCCAACGTACGGCGCGAAATTGAAACAGGTGGCCATGATGCCCCACAGCAGAGCGTTCTCCACGCCGAGCAGCTTCATTGCCAGCGCCACACAGGCACCCAGCGTAATATTGATCACCGTAATGGTCGCCAGATAGCGTGAAATGTCCTGGCGAATGCGGTACGCAATGCGCACGATGCGGCGACGCGAACCGAGATTAGCTCCCAATTGTGTCGCCTTGCGCAGAAAGCGGTCACCCGCAGCGAGCAGAAAGTAAGTCAGAAAAACCACGATGGTCAGCCCGGCCAACAGCGTCGGCAGGTTGGCCAGGACAAAAGAACCCAGGGTACTTTCCCGTTCGACCTTGACCTCAACCGGGGTCATCTTGTCGCCATCCCCGAGGATGTAAAGCTGACGCACTTCCTCGGTCACCGCCTGAAGGTTTGACAGCGGACCGCTGAACTCCGAGAGCTTTTCGCGAAACCCGCGTACCACGTCGGGAATATTCTGCAACCACTGCTCGGCGGGTTCAATCAATAACAGGAAGATCAGTACCACACCGTAAACCAACAGCCCCATCAACACCAGAGCCGAGAGCGTGGGAGGAATGCCGTAGCGCTGGCCATAGCGAATGACCGGCGCGAGCAGCGCGCTCAGTAACCACGCCATGGTGATCGGGATCAGAATCGGAGAAGCGACATGCAGCGCCGCCACCAGGGCGATCGTCGCCAGCACCAGTAAGGCAATCAGTTGGAAATGGGGCAGACCAAAGTGCGAGGAAAAGGGTTTGAACATGAGGTGGATGAATCCTTACACCAGCAGGTGGGCCCACAATTGGCGGGCCAGTCGCATCACCGGAAGCGTGCGTACCGCCCTGGCCATCCGGCCGCCAAAACGCCCGGTCAGGAAGCCGGCCGAAAAACAACCCGCCACTGCCCAGCCCCCTTGCAGATGCGTTTCCAGCCCCGCACGCGCCTCGTGACGAAGTGCATTGAGCACCCGACGCTCATGGTGAATGGCGGAGGACAAACGAGCCACTTCCCGGCTCTGGCGCTTGAGGAGTAATGCGGTAATCATGACGCGGCTTCCGTTTCCTTTGTGGGCGTTTCCGGGGTTTCGTCATCACTGGCCACTCGCGCAAAGGCGCGTCGAGTTTCCGGAAAACGCAACCAGCGCAACAAGCGACGGAGCTGCCCGCGCAGATACACGACCATGACGCACTGGGCGAGCACCAACCCGGCGGCAATCCAGCCCCAGTGTACGCCAGCCTGCCAGGCCAGGTAGCTGACCACCGCCAGCAACAGCACCCAGACCAGCATCAGAGTCATGGCCAACAGAATGCTCACCAGCAGAATCAGCGCCAGGCTTCTGGCCGCCAGGCGAGCCTCAGCTTTGAACAACGCCCAGCGGTCGATCCAGGTCTGACGAATCAGAATGACCATGGCGGTCGCCAGGTCCAGGAGAGACGACTCCGGAGGTGACTCACTCGCCGCATCGTTTACCGACTCTGCGCTACCCTCTTCGCCGTCTGCATGGAGTCCTGCTCCGCCATGGTCCCGGGATCTTGTCTGCTCGCCTTCGCGCATTCAGTGCCCCGAACTAGCGGCGAAGCAGATTGGCAACAATCAGGCCCGCTGCAAAAGCGATACCTGCCGTCATCAACGGATTTTCCCGGGCGTAGTCCCGTGCACTGGAAACCGACCCTTCCACCTGTGCCCGCACCTCTTCCTGCTTCTCGGTCCAGCTCTGCTGGCCCTGATTGGCGGCACCGCGCAAGCGCTCTTCCGTTTTGGCCACACGCTCGGATAAACGATCGATCGCTTCGTGTGCCGCTGCAACGGTTTTTTCGGTGAAGGGAGCGCCCGTTTCGGCGCCATTTTCTGTGGTACTTTTTTCAGCGGTACTTTTGGATGATGTTGCCATTTCAGCCTCCTTTTGGCGTCATGCCAGAGTAGTGGCAGCAAGTAATGTGACCGTTGCGGCACTTTACTTGAGGCACTCATAACATGAGGACCTCACGCAGCACCACAGGGCTCCATTCACTAGCTTAACACCTTTTTGGGGCCCGGGTGTGAGCACCCCTATTCAAAACCGGTCAAGAGGACCGGGGCACGTCCATTCGGCACCCAAGTCCTCTGGAGGTTCCTCAGGAGGCACGCCATTCGGCGTCACTATCGGGAATCGCTTCGGCATCGGCCAGCTCACCGTGCAGGCGCTCACCCTCGGCGGCACGGGGTTTGGCAAAGCGCGCCAGGCCGAGATACACCACCGGCGTAAGGAACAGGGTGAACAGCGCGGCCAAGCCCAGCCCGCCAAAAATGACCCAGCCGATGGCCCAGCGGGATTCCGCCCCGGGACCGGAACTGAGGATCAGCGGCAGGCCGCCGAGTACGGTCGACATCAGGGTCATGGCGATGGGGCGCAGACGTACCAGAGCAGCAGTGCGCACGGCGCTGTACACATCGTGCCCCAGATCCCGTAGCTGATCGGCAAATTCGACCAGCAGAATGCCGTTTTTGGCCATCAGACCGATCAACATCACCAGCCCGATCTGGGAATAGATATTGATGCTGGTGCCGGTAATCAAAATGGCCAGAATCGCCGCTGCAATGCCAAACGGCACCGTGACCATGACAATCAGAGCACTGGTAAAACTTTCAAACTGGGCGCATAACACCAGGAACACCACCACCAGTGCAATGATGTAGGTCAGCGCCACCTCTCGCGAAGTTTCATCGAGAGTTTGAGCCTCACCCTGAAAAATCAACCCGATGCCCCGCGGCAATGTATCGGCCGCAACGGCCCGCACATCGTCCACCGCGGTCTGAAGGGGATACTCCGAGTCCAGTTGAAACTCAATTTCAATCGACCGCCGCTGCGCATTGCGCTCCAGTTCCGCAGCGATATTTTCCTCGGTCAGGGTCACGACGCTGGACAGAGGCAGCAACTCGCCGGTACTTGAACTGATGTACAGATTCAGCAGGTCATCGGGACTGCGAATCTGACCGGTAGCGGACTCCAGAATAATGGGGATGGCTTCGTCGCCAACGCTCAGATCGACCAGATCATAACCATCAACCATTGCCCGCAAAGTAGCGGAAATATCGGCCAGCTCGACACCCAACTCGGAGGCGCGGCGTCGATCGACATTGATGGATAGCTGCGGCTTGTTGGGATCGTAGTCAAGGTCGGGATCAGAAATATGGTCGTAACGGGTTTCCACTTCCTTGATGAAGCTCTGCGCCGCCTGGTAAATCTCATCGTAGTCCGGTCCCGTCAGGGCCAACTCGATGGTTGACCCCTGACCACCGCCACCGCGAATGTTCAGACTGTTACCGGCGCCAACCCAGCTGGTCACACCGGGCAGCTCTTTCAGCTTGGGCTCAATCTCAGCGGCAATGGCCTGCTGATTCCGGCTGCGCTCGCTCCAGTCCGCCAGGGGCAGAACAAACAGGGCGCGATTCGGGTCACGCCAACCGAGAATGGAAAAGGCCAACCGGGCTTCTCCGGATGCCACAATCGGCTGAACAATTTCGCTGACCTGCCCTGCCTGGCGTTCAATGTAATCCAGACCTACGCCTTCAGGTCCATTGATACCAATGTAGATCACACCCCGGTCTTCGCTGGGCACCAGCTCTTTGGGTACCTGTGTGTAGGCATAACCGGCCAACGCGACAATCAGCAAAGCAATACCGAAAGTGGTCCAGGCGTAACGCAACGCATGATCGACCATCCAGCTATAGACGCCCACCATCCGGTTGCCAAACCCGGTAAGCTTGTTTCGAAACGGGTGGGGCTGACCCTCTCGCTCCGGAGATATCCGCGCTGCTGCCGCGGGAACCAGTGACAGGGCGACGAAGGAGGAAATCGCAACGGCGATGGACAGAACAAAACCAAACTCCCGAAACAGCCGCCCCGCGGTGCTGGGCAAAATGGCAATCGGTACAAATACCGACACCAGAACGGCCGTGGTCGCGACGACGGCGAAGAACACCTGGCGGGTCCCGAGCACGGCGGCGGCCCGCGCACCCAGGCCCTGCCCACGACGGCGCTGAATATTTTCCAGTACCACAATGGCATCATCCACAACCAGCCCGGTGGCCAATACCAGAGCCAGCAGCGTCAGAATATTGATGGAGAAACCCAGCGCCCAGATGGCGGCCACAGTACCGATCAGTGCAATCGGAATGGCCAGGCTCGGCACCAGGGTGACCCGGAAGGAGCCAATGAACAACCAGATGGTGCCGATCACAATCGCCACCGTCAGCAATAGGCTGGTAATGACCTCTTTCACCGAGCCGCGAATGAACGTGGCATTATCTTCGGTGATGGTCAGCTCAACGTCGGTCAGACGCTCGTCCAGTGGTCCGAGGATCTCGCGAATGCCATTGGAAATTTCCAGCGTGTTCGACTGGGCCTGTCGAATCACACCCATACCCACAACAGGCTGGCCGTTGAACCGCACCAGTGAATCGGCATCACGCGGGGTATAAAACACCCGGGCGATATCCCCGACCCGAGTGTTGCCCTCGACGATAATACTTCGAATATCTTCTTCCGTGGTCGCCGTCGCATCGGCCCTGACCAGCAATTCCTGATCGCTGGAGCGATAGCTACCGCTGGGCACATCGTAGGGTGCGTTGCGCAAGGCATTGGCCACATCGGTCACGCCCAATCCGAAACTGGCCAGCTTCATTGGGTCCATCACCACCCGGACGATACGATTGCGCCCCCCGAACACCTGAACATCGGCCACTCCGGTGACCGAGATCAATTCGGGAATGATGTCCCGCTCAATTCGCTGGGTCAGTTCAGTCTCGCTCAGTGAATCACTGATGGCGGCGATATTGATGATTGACTGGGCATCGGGGTCGGCCTTGACCACCGTCAGTTGTTCCACATCTTCCGGCAGTTCACGTTGCACACGGCTGACCGCTTCGCGGACTTCAGAGGCCACATCATTCAGATCCACGCCCGCATTGAACTCGAGCGACATCCGGAAGTTGCCCTCTTCACTGTCCGAGCGGACGGAGCGCAAACCGGTCACGCGTGCCACAGCCCCCTCCACGACAGAGGTGACTTCCGCGTCCATGGTTTCTGGCGAGGCACCCGGATAATTGCCGTTGACACTGACATAGGGGTAGTCGATATTCGGAAGCTCACGCACTTCCACGGCAAGAATGGCGGCCGCGCCGGCAAGGGCAATCAGCAGGTTGATGACCAGTACCAGAATCGGGCGGCGAATACTCAGACTGGGGAGGTCATTGACTTCCTGAATGTCAGCCCGGTTTTTTTCATCGCTCACGACTCTTCTCCTTCCTCTGATTCTCCAGAGTCCCGATAGGCGCCGTCATTCTCGCCCAGTTCGGCGTTCAAGGGGCGAACGTCCATGCCCGAACGAACGATATGCACACCTTCGGTAATGATCGGGGCGCCCTCTTGCAGGTCAGTTTCAACCAACACGCCGCGTTGATTCCGTTCGATCAGATTGACCGCGACCCGCTGCGCCTTGCCATCCTCGATGGTCCATACATAGGCGCCCTCTCCGCCCCACTGAACGGACACTTCAGGTACTGACAGGTAGCGGTTGCCCTGAAGACTCAGGTTGATCCGGAAGCTCATCCCCGGCAACAGCACGTCATTGGCATTATCGACATGGGCGCGCAACGTGAACGTCCGGCGGACTTCATCCACCCTGGACGACACATCAACAATCGTGCCGGTCGCCTGGGCGAAACTATTACTCCAAGTGGTCACTTCAATGTCCTCACCACGCTGAAGCTTACCCAACAGCAATTCGGGCAATTCAAACCGGACCAACAAGGTGCTGCGATCATCCAGGGTTGTAATAGCGGTATCGGGATCAATCCAGGCACCGGGGTCAAGGTCGGTGAGCCCGACGTAACCGCTGAATGGCGCTCGGATGGTGTGGTAATTTAAATCGACCCGGGCACGCTCCAGCGCAATCCGGGCGCGTTCAACGGCGCTGCGGGC
This sequence comes from Marinimicrobium sp. UBA4509, assembly GCF_002388575.1. Lineage (NCBI taxonomy): Bacteria > Pseudomonadati > Pseudomonadota > Gammaproteobacteria > Cellvibrionales > Cellvibrionaceae > Marinimicrobium > Marinimicrobium sp. UBA4509. The sequence continues at coordinate 30,531 of NZ_DGMV01000058.1, read as the reverse complement.
ATCATCCAGGTCGGACTGGGTCACGCCGCCGCTCTGTACCGAGCGCTGATAGCGATCGAGCTGACGCTCGGCATCGGCCAATTCCAACTCGGCTGCCTGCACCGCCAGGCGTTCGTCCCGATCGTCCAGGCGGAGCAGCACCTGCCCTTGCTCTACTTTATCCCCCGCCGAAAAATTGACCTCCACCACTTCACCAGACACCGCCGATTCTATCGTGACCGACTTGAGCGCGCGGGATGTTCCCACCGCCTCCAGCGATGTGGTCTCGTAGGCGTACTCTGCTGCCGCCGTCAACACCGGCTGGGGCTTACGCTCCCCCGGCCCGCCACCGGAGCCTCCCGGCTCTTCACCGGAGTCGGAACAGGCAACGGTCACGGAGACCGCCAGAACACCCAATAGGGCGCGACTGGCACGAGAGCAAAACATCGAAATTTTCATAAGCGTCTGATGGTTTTCAGGTCAATTAAGGTCGGGGATTCCCTGGAGGTCAGGGATACTGCTTTGTTATCACAAACGATCATTCGTAAGCATTACAGCCTACGCTAAAATCATACAAATGACGAGATAACGGGGGTTGCGGGCCGAACAGTAAATGTAAAGATTGGTTATCTCACTTAACACTCCCGTGGATATCTTTCGTAAAGGCCGTTAGCCTTGAATCAATAGACACCAACTTGGGGAGCACAACCATGGGCCTGCTAGTCAAAGGCAAGTGGCATGATCAGTGGTACGACACCGAAAAAACCGGTGGGGAATTCATTCGGGAAGACGCCCAGTTCCGCCACTGGGTGACCCGGGACGGCAGCGCCGGCCCCAGCGGTGAGGGCGGCTTCAAAGCCGAGGCGGGGCGCTATCACTTGTACGTGTCCTACGCCTGCCCCTGGGCCCATCGCACCCTGATTTTCCGCGCCCTGCTCGGGCTGGAGGACGTCATCAGCGTCTCGGTGGTGCATCCGCACATGCTGGAAAACGGCTGGGAGTTCCGGGCCGATAAAACCTTCAGCACTGAGGGCCCGGAGCCCTTATACGGTTTTGATTGTATGCATCAGGTGTACACCAAAGCACAACCGGATTACTCCGGCCGGGTGACCGTACCGGTACTCTGGGACAAGCAGCGCGAAACCATCGTCAACAACGAGTCCGCCGAAATCATCCGCATGCTCTCCAGCGGTTTCTGGGATCTGGCCAAAGCACCCCGGGATTTTTATCCGGAAGCAATGCGTTCGGAGATCGATGCGATTAACGAGAAGGTGTATCACAACATCAACAACGGGGTGTACCGCTCCGGTTTTGCCACCCGGCAAGACAAGTATGAGAAAGCCTTTCAGGCACTGTTCGCCGCGTTGGATGATGTGGAAGCGTTACTGGGACAGCAGAAGTTTCTGGCCGGGGACACTCTGACCGAGGCGGACTGGCGGCTGTTCACCACCCTGGTACGATTCGATGCCGTGTATGTGGGTCATTTCAAATGCAACCGGAACCGGATTGCGGACTTCCCGAATCTGTCGAATTACCTGCGTCAGTTGTACCAGGTACCCGGGGTGAAAGAGACGGTGCATCTGGACCATATCAAGCACCATTATTATTACAGCCACGACACCATCAACCCGACCCGGATCGTGCCGGTGGGGCCGGAGTTGGGGTTGGATGCGCCGCATGATCGGGGTGAGGTGTAACAGTTCGTTGTTGATTCACGTTGGGTAACGGCGGATGCGCTTCGCTTATCCGCCCTATGCCATTTGCCGCACTATCCGTAGGGCGGATAAGCCGAAGGCGCATCCGCCGTTACCCATACATCGGTAAGGCCCGCGCAATAATCTCCTTCACCGGCACACCTTTGGGCAAATTACCGTACAACCCGTGCGGCTGCTCAATCCGGCTGGCGATGAAGGCCTCCGCCACGCGCCGATCGCCGTGGCGGAGCAACAATGATGCCTGCAAGGCCACCGCCATCGCCTCGGCCAGACTCCGCGCCCGATACTCCCGCGCCTCCGGCGCCTTGAGCGCCGCCTCCAGGTCGACCACATAGCGGTCCAGCCGGGCATCCACGCCCCGGCTGCGCTGAAACTCGCTGAACAGCGCCTCTCGGGTTTCCGGCTGCTTGTCCAATGCCCGCAGAATATCCAGACACTGCACATTGCCGCTACCCTCCCAGATGGCATTGATCGGCGCCTCCCGGTACAGGCGCGCTGTCATGAATTCGTTCATTACCCCGCTGCCACCCAGACATTCCATGGCCTCGGCGTTGTGCCCGGCCACCCGTTTGCACACCGAGTACTTCCCCAGCGCCGTCGCTAGGCGCAGAAACGCCTGCTCCTGCAGGTCCCGCCGATGGTCGAGGGCCTGAGCCAAACGCATTGCCAAGGTCACGGCGGCATCGCTTTCAATCACCAGGTCCGCCAAAACATTCTGCATCAGCGGTTGCTGCACCAGCGCCCGGCCAAACGCCCGGCGATGCACACAGTGGTGAATCGCCTGCACCACCGCCTGGCGCAGGGCGGCGGCCGAGGCGACGGTGCAATCAAATCGCGTCAGGGCCACCATCTCGATGATGGTCGCCACGCCCCGCCCTTCCTGACCCAACAGCCAACCCTCGGCCCCGCGCAGCTCCACCTCACTGGAGGCATTGGAGACATTGCCGGCCTTGTCTTTCAGCCGCTGCAATAGCAGCGCATTCTTGCCGCCCTCGGAGCGCCAGCGGGGCACCAGAAAACAGGACAGGCCCGCATCGGTCTGCGCCAGCGTCAGAAAACCATCGGAGTTGGGAGCAGACATGAAAAACTTGTGGCCGGTCAACCGATAATGATCACCCTGGGCCCGCGCCCGGGTGGTATTGGCGCGCACATCCGAGCCACCCTGTTTTTCGGTCATGGCCATGCCCAGGGTCAGCCCGGCTTTCTCGCTGAAATGCCGATTGCTGCCGTCGTACTCCCCGGACAACAACTTGGGCACCCAGGTCGCCGGCAGGCCCTCCTGGGCTTTCAGCACCGGAATACCCGCAAAGGTCATGGTGATCGGGCAACCGTGACCCTGCTCCAATTGCGTCTGCAGATAGACGCTGGCGGCCCGGGCGGCATGGGCGCCGGGCTGGGGGTTCTGCCAGGGACTCGCGTGCAGGCCCTCGGCAATGGCCTTGCCCATCAACCGGTGATAGCTCGGGTGATAGTCCACCCAGTCGAACCGATGGCCCCAGCGATCGTGGGTGCGCAGTTCCGGCGGATGGGCATTGGCGTCAAAACCACATTGAATCCACCCCGGATCACCCAGCGCCCGCCCCTGCTCATGCAGCGCGGCTTCGGCCCACCCCGCCCCACCGGTTTTGATCAATTCCTGCAGCGCCACATCCTCCCGGTAGGCGTCATAGCCTTCCAACGGCGGCGGCACGTTGAACACTTCGTGGGTCTCTGTCTGGGAATCGCGCGAGTGGGGCTCGCTCATGGTCACCTCCCGGTAGGCCGGTGGGTCTGGAAGCTGTATAATCGCGGGTTTCACGCCAGCCCGTCATACACGAAGCTTAGTACAGGTTACCGCATGTCTTTGGAAAAAACGTACAACCCCCACGCCATCGAGCGCGAGTGGTATCAGACCTGGGAAGATCGAGGTTACTTCAAGCCCCAGGGCGGAGATGACCCCTACTGCATCATGATTCCGCCGCCGAACGTAACCGGCAGCCTGCACATGGGTCATGGCTTCAACAACGCGGTGATGGACGCGATGATCCGCTATCACCGAATGAAGGGCGACGACACCCTGTGGCAGATGGGCACCGACCACGCCGGCATCGCCACCCAGATGGTGGTGGAGCGGCAACTGGCTGCCGAAGGTCAGGACCGGCACGATCTGGGCCGGGAAAAATTCCTGGAGAAAGTCTGGGAGTGGAAGGCCGAGTCTGGCGGCAACATCACCCGCCAGCTGCGCCGTCTGGGCTCCTCTCTGGATTGGAGCCGCGAGCGCTTCACCATGGATGAGGGCCTGTCCAAAGCCGTTCAGGAAGCGTTTGTGCGCCTGTACGAAGATGGCCTGATTTACCGCGGCAAGCGCCTGGTGAACTGGGACCCGAAACTGCACACCGCCATTTCCGATCTCGAAGTGGAAAACCACGATGAGAAAGGCTTTTTCTGGCACATGCGCTACCCGCTCGCCGACGGCGAAAAGACGGCCGATGGCAAAGACCACCTGGTGGTGGCCACCACCCGCCCGGAAACCATGCTGGGCGATTCGGCCGTGGCCGTGCACCCGGAAGACCAGCGCTACGCCTCACTGGTGGGGAAGTTCATTGAGCTGCCCCTGGTCGGCCGCCGCATTCCGATTATTGCCGATGACTATGTGGATCAGGATTTTGGCACCGGCTGCGTGAAGATCACTCCAGCCCACGACTTCAATGATTACGAAGTGGGCAAACGTCACGACCTGCCCCTGATCAATGTGCTGGATAAAGATGCGGCCATTCTGGGCACCGCTCAGGTATTCAACTATGCCGGTCAGTCTCGCACCGACATCGATACCGGCCTGCCCTCAGAGCTGGCAGGCAAAGATCGCTATGCCGCGCGCGAAGCGATTGTCGAAGCCCTGCAGGCCTCCGACCTGATGGACAAGATCGAAGACCATGCTCTGAAGCAGCCCCGCGGCGACCGCTCCGGTGTAGTGGTGGAACCCTGGCTAACCGACCAGTGGTATGTGAGCACCAAGCCCCTGGCCGAGCCGGCCATTGAGGCGGTGGAAGACGGCCGCATTCAGTTTGTGCCCAAGCAGTACGAGAACATGTACTTTTCCTGGATGCGCGACATTCAGGACTGGTGCATCAGCCGACAGCTCTGGTGGGGCCATCGGATTCCGGCCTGGTACGACGAGAACGGCAAGGTGTATGTGGGCCGCAACGAGGCGGAAATCCGCAGCAAGTACGACCTGCCCCAGAGCGTCAGGCTGGAGCAGGACGAAGACGTACTGGATACCTGGTTCAGCTCGGGTCTGTGGACCTTTTCCACGCTCGGCTGGCCGGAACAGACCGACTTCCTGAAGAAATTCCACCCGACCGACCTGCTGGTGACCGGGTTCGACATCATTTTCTTCTGGGTGGCGCGCATGATCATGCTGACCATGCACCTGATCAAAGATGAAAACGGTAAGCCGCAGGTGCCGTTCGAAACCGTCTACGTGCACGGTCTGGTACGCGACAGTTACGGTCAGAAAATGTCCAAGTCCAAAGGCAACGTGCTGGACCCGCTGGACATCATCGACGGCATTGATCTCGAAAGCCTGGTGGCCAAGCGTACCAAAGGCCTGATGCGCCCGAAAGACGCCCAGAAAATTGAAAAGCAGACCCGCAAGGAATTCCCGGACGGTATTGCCGCCTATGGCACCGACGCCCTGCGTTTTACCTTCTGCTCCCTGGCCTCCACCGGGCGTGACATCAAGTTCGATATGGGCCGGGTGGAAGGCTACCGCAACTTCTGCAACAAAATCTGGAACGCCACCCGCTATGTGCTGATGCAGTGCGAAGGCGAAGACTGCGGTCAGGACGGCGGTGACGTCGCCCTGTCGCTGGCGGACCGGTGGATCATCTCCCGCCTGCAGAACGCTGAGCAAACCGTCACCGAGGCACTGAACACCTACCGCCTCGATCTGGCCGCCCAGGCCCTGTACGAGTTCATCTGGAACGAGTACTGCGACTGGTATCTGGAGCTGTCCAAGCCGGTCCTGTGGGACGAGAATGCCACCGCCGAACAGAAACGCGGCACCCGCCGCACCCTGATCCGCGTGCTGGAAACCACCCTGCGTCTGGCACACCCGCTGATGCCATTCATCACCGAAGAAATCTGGCAGAAGATCAAAGACCTGTCCGGTGCCCAGGGCGAGACCATCATGCTCGCGCCCTACCCCGTGGCCGATGAGCGCAAGGTGGATGCCGAGGCCTCAGCCGATATCGAATGGCTGAAAGCAGTGATCCTGGGCGTGCGTAACATTCGCGGGGAAATGAACATTTCCCCGGCGAAAAAACTGCCGCTGTTTTTCTACAACGGCTCCGATCAGGATCAGCGCCGCCTGAACGACAACCGCCAGTACCTGATCAAAATTGCCGCCCTGGAAGATGTCACCTGGCTGAACCCGGGGGACGAGGCCCCGGTGTCCGCCACAGCACTGGCGGGTAATCTTGAGCTGCTGGTACCCATGGCCGGTCTGATCGACAAGGATGCGGAACTGGAGCGGTTGAACAAGGAAACCGTAAAACTGGAAAAAGACATCCAGAAAACCGAAGGCAAATTGGGCAATGCAAGCTTTGTCGACAAAGCGCCTAAAGAGGTGGTCGATAAAGAGCGCGATCGGTTGGACGGGTTGAAATCCGCGTTGAGTAAGTTGCAGGAGCAGGTACGTCGAATCGAGAGTCTCTGATAATTTTCCTCGACTTTGCGTAGGGCGGATAAGCGAAGCGCATCCGCCGTAAATACCCGTGA
>NZ_DGMV01000058.1:16522-23911 GCF_002388575.1 Marinimicrobium sp. UBA4509 | reverse complement strand
GGATGCGCGCTTCGCGCTTATCCGCCCTACGCCACCTATCGTTCGCCGGCACGGATATCAACCACGCCTTTCCCACCCCAATCCTCGGGATAAACACCTTCCTTCACCGATCGGTGAAAGGTTGAATACGGCCAATCCTTCACCGCATTCACCCAACCATGTTTGACCGGATTGTAATGCACGTAATCCATATGATTGCGAAAATCCTGCTCGCTGGTGATGGCGTGCTCCCAAAATCGCTGCTGACAGATTGTGGCATCTCGGGCCAATCCCTCCATCGCAATCACCGTTTTTGAAAACACTTTCTTGATCTCCCGCCAGCGGCCAGAGTAGTCGGCATCGTATTGCGGTAAGGTCCATATTGCATGCAGGTGATCCGGCAGGACGCACCAGGCATCGATGGTAAAAGGGCGCGCTTGATGCACCCGACGCACGGCGTCACGGAGGGTATCGATATAGCGAGTCAAAAAATCGGATTGCCGATCTTGCAAGGTTACCGTGAAAAAATATGTGCCACCGGGAATGTAAGTGCGTCGGTAGTTGGGCATGGCGGGCTCCAGTCCTTGGATAATGTCGCACAAAGGGTATCCAATAGGACGAACGGAGCCAAGCCGATAGCGGCATCAAGCGACAATGTGGCTTATGACTGAGAGGTCGATCAAAGTTTTGGGGCGATTCCGGCGGACGCATTTGGGTTAGGTTACGGCGGATGCGGATTTTTACTGCTGCGCTCGGCTCCGCCCTGCGGGGCGTGGTGGATGTATTTTGGGTGGTTGCGGCGGATGCGCCTTCGGCTTATCCGCCCTGCGCATACCACGGCAGCTCCCGTAGGGCGGATAAGCGCCGCGAGGCGCGCATCCGCCGTTGCCTTGGGTAGGGATAGACCGAGGCGCATGGCGGAGAGGGAGGGATTCACTCGGGCCATCCATGGCCCTCGCCCTTCGGCCGCTCACGCACATCCCTGTGCTCCGCGGCATTAGTGCATCCTGCACGTCGGCGCCTTCGGCCGTGCAAAACGGCTGTCCTGCCGTTTTTTGATTCGCCTCTTCCTGAGGCTCACCCTCCGGGCGGCTTCGCCGTCCCAATTTGATCCCGTCAAATTGGTCGAACCCGGCGAGGCTTCTCACCCTTCCCTTTCAGCCATAAAAAAACCGCCCCCTGTCGGGGACGGTTTCTGTATGGCGGAGAGGGAGGGATTCGAACCCTCGATACCGGATTAGGGTATACTCCCTTAGCAGGGGAGCGCCTTCAGCCACTCGGCCACCTCTCCAAAACAATTTGTCACCTGCCTCTCGACAAGTGCGGCGCATCATACCATATCTCACGAAAAATCAAAGGGTTGAGAGTGGTTGGATGCAAAAAAGTGCGATCAAAATCGCGTCTGGTCGGAACTTGACCGGAATTTCCAGAGGGAAGAGCGGCTCGGGAGGTGGTTGATTACGCTCCCGAGGCCCGTCGACGAGTCTGGGATCAATCCAGCTGCTCATCCTGGTTCTGCTTCTCACGCTGAATGCGCTGGTAAATCTCTTCGCGGTGAACGGCGATATCCTTGGGTGCATTCACACCGATACGGACCTGATTGCCCTTCACGCCAAGTACGGTGACGGTCACTTCATCACCAACCATCAATGTTTCGCCAATACGGCGGGTCAAAATCAACATAATAAATCTCCTTCACTCATCCTGTAAGAACACGGCGTAGACTCCATCGTCCGATGCCGCTTCTCGGCTAACCCCGATCGCCAATGGGCGTCAAACTACAAACCCCCTTGAAGTATTGACCATAGTTGGCGATTAGGACAAACATTTTCCACCCTTTTATGTGCATTGTTCTCCCTGCTTACATTAACGCGCGCTAACTGTACCAGATTTATTGAGCGATCGCTAACCAACCGCCCCAATCCGGAGTATGCGCCTGTTAACCCCGGTCCCGGCTTTCCTCGGGCTCTTTATCGAGTCCGAAGGCCGTGTGCAGGCAGCGAACCGCCAGTTCCAGGTAACGCTCTTCGATGATCACGGAGATTTTGATTTCCGAGGTGGTGATCATCTGAATATTGATGTTCTCTTCGGCCAGGGCGTTGAACATGGTGGAGGCCACCCCGGCATGGGAGCGCATTCCAACTCCGACAATGGACACCTTGGCGACCCGGTCATCCCCGCGTACTTCCCGGGCGCCGATGGACTGGGCCACGGTTTCCAGGACACCGACGGTCTTTTTCAGATCGCCTTTGTTGACGGTAAAGGTCAGGTCTGTGGTGTTGTCGGCACCCACGTTCTGGACAATCACGTCCACTTCAATATTGGCAGCACCCACCGGACCCAGGATACGGGCGGCAACGCCCGGCGTGTCCGGCACACCAGCAAGAGTCACTTTTGCCTCATCGCGGTTGAACGCGATGCCCGAGACAATGGGTTGTTCCATAGTGTCATCTTCCTCATCGAGTGTAATCAGGGTGCCCGGGCCTTCCTGGAAGCTCGACAACACCCGTAACGGAACTTTGTACTTGCCGGCGAATTCAACCGACCGGATCTGCAGCACCTTGGAACCTAGACTGGCCATTTCCAGCATTTCTTCGAAGGTGATCCGGTCCAGCCGTCGGGCACGCTCTACCACTCGTGGGTCGGTGGTGTATACGCCGTCCACGTCGGTATAGATCTGGCACTCATCGGCTTTCAACGCCGCCGCCAGGGCCACGCCGGTGGTATCTGAGCCACCCCGTCCAAGGGTGGTGATATTGCCCTGCTCGTCCACACCCTGGAACCCGGCGACCACCACCACACGCCCGGCCTCAAGGTCGGCGCGCATGTTGGCTTCATCAATGGCCTGGATGCGGGCTTTGGTGTGGGCATTGTCGGTCAGGATACGCACCTGGCCACCGGTGTAGGACCGGGCATCGTAGCCGCGCTTTTTCAGCGCCATCGACAGCAGGGCAATGGTGACCTGTTCACCGGTCGACACCAGCACGTCCAATTCGCGCGGGTCGGGGTTGTCCTGTATCTGCTGAGCCAAGGCAATCAGGCGGTTGGTCTCGCCGCTCATCGCGGACAGCACCACCACCATATCGTGGCCCTGGTCACGAAATTTCGCCACCTTGTCAGCCACGGCTTCAATCCGCTCGACGGTGCCCACGGAGGTGCCGCCGTATTTCTGTACGAACAAACTCATGCCCGAACGCTTCCTCGACCAGTACGCCGGAGAACCGGCTCAGTTGCAACATTGCGCGCCATGCGCGGCCCGCTATTAAAGCGTAAATCGCGCGTTAGCGAAATAGTTTTTCAGGCCCGTAAAAGCCTTTTTTAGCGGTTTGGTTACGGCGGATGCGGTTCGCCGTACGAGATTTTGGCACGTTGGGTTACGGCGGATGCGCCTTCGGCTTATCCGCCCTACGCGACCTGCCGTGCTATGCGTAGGGGCCGAGCGCAGCGGTAGGACACGCATCCGCCGTAACCGACCCGAAAAGCGTTATGCGAGTTGGGCTTTGACCCACTCGGGGACGGCGCTCAGGGCGCTGTCCAGCCCGCTGGGATCAGTGCCACCGCCCTGGGCCATATCCGGGCGGCCACCGCCTTTGCCGCCTACCTTTGTGGCCACTTCACGCATCAGATCGCCGGCTTTGATCCGGTCAGTCAGATCCTTGGTCACCCCGGCAACCAATGAGACTTTCTCACCCTCTACCGCCGCGACCAGCAATACGCCACTGCCAAGCTTGTTTTTCAGCTGATCGGCGCTCTCGCGCAGGGATTTGCTGTCGGCCCCCTCCAGCTTGACCGCCAGTACCTTGACCCCGGCGACCTCCTGAACCTGGTCCAGCAGGCTGCCGCTGCCCGCAGTGGCCAGCTTGGCCTTGAGCGCGCTCAGTTCCTTTTCCAGCTTGCGGTTCTGGGCCAGCAGTTGCTCGACCTTCTCCGGCACCTGCGGACGGCGGGTCTTCAGGGCCTGAGCGGTGCGGTCGGCAAGTGCCTCAACCTCATCAAACAGCGCCAGAGCGCCCGCTCCGGTCACCGCCTCGATGCGACGAACACCCGCCGCCACGCCGGATTCAGAGGTGATCCGAAACAGGCCGATGTCGCCAGTGCGGCGCACGTGGGTACCGCCGCAGAGTTCCACCGAGAACCCATCCCCCATGGTCAGCACGCGCACCTGGTCACCGTACTTTTCACCAAACAGCATCATGGCACCTTTGGTCTTGGCGCTGTCGATATCCATCTCTTCGACCTGAACATCGGTGTTGGCGCGAATCTGTTCGTTGACCAGCGCTTCAATCGCCTTGATCTCTTCGGGCTTGAGCGCCTCGAAGTGGGAGAAGTCAAAACGCAGACGCTCGGAATCCACCAGTGACCCTTTCTGGGTCACGTGCTCGCCCAGCACTTCACGAAGCGCCGCGTGCATCAGGTGGGTTGCCGAGTGATTCAGGGCGGTGGCCGAACGCACATTGCCGTCGACCCGGGCCGACAGCGTATCGCCCACCGCCAGACGGCCGTGCAATACCCGGCCAATGTGCAGATGGCTGCTCCCCTGCTTGTTGCAGTCACGCACCTCAAAGCGCAGACCACCGTCGGCTTCCAGGTAGCCGGTATCGCCCACCTGACCACCGGACTCGGCGTAAAACGGCGTGCGATCGAGCACCACGGCGCCCTCATCGCCTTCTTCCAGTTGGTCCACGAGCTGGCCGTCTTTCAGCAACGCCTGGATCTTGCCCTGCTCCGCAAGCTGGGTATAGCCCAGGAACTCGGTGGCCGGCAGGTCCAGCCCGGCCGAGGTGTAATCCACCTTGAAGCTGCCGGCCGCGCGGGCCCGGGCGCGCTGGGCGTCCATGGCCTGCTCGTAACCGGGCATATCCAGCGTCAGACCACGCTCGCGCGCAATGTCCGCGGTCAGGTCGACAGGGAAACCGTAAGTGTCGTACAGAGTAAAGACGATATCGCCGGGAATCTCGGTGCCACTCAGATCTTCCAGCGCCCCTTCGAGGACCACCATCCCCTTATCCAGGGTTTTGGCGAACTGCTCCTCTTCCAACAGCAGCACCTTTTCGATCTGTGCCCGTTGCTGGCGTAACTCCGGATAGGCATCACCCATCACCTCGGCCAGCGCGACCACCAACTGGTGGAAAAACGGTTGGGTCTGGCCCAGTTGGTGACCGTGGCGCACGGCGCGGCGAATGATGCGGCGCAGCACATAACCGCGCCCTTCATTGGAGGGCAGCACCCCATCGCTGATCAGAAACGCACAGGAACGGATATGGTCGGCAATCACCCGCAGTGACTTGTTTTCCATATCCGTGGCACCCGTCGCGTCGGCCGCGGCTTTGAGCAGGTGCTGGAACAGATCGATGTCGTAGTTGTTGTGCACGCCCTGCATGACCGCGGCAATCCGCTCCAGGCCCATGCCGGTATCGATGGAGGGGTTGGGCAGCGGCTTCAACTCGCCATTGCTGTGGCGCTCATACTGCATGAACACCAGGTTCCAGATCTCGATGTACCGGTCCAGATCATCATTCTCGCTGCCGGGTGGGCCACCAGGCACATCCGGGCCGTGGTCATAAAAGATTTCCGAGCTGGGACCACAGGGGCCGGTGTCCCCCATCTGCCAGAAGTTGTCTTCATCCAGGCGGGAGAAGCGCTCGGGGCTGACCCCCACCTCCTTCTGCCAGATATCGGCCGCTTCATCGTCGCTGATATGGACGGTCACCCACAACCGCTCTTCGGGCAGTTTGAGTACATCGGTCAGAAACTCCCAGGCGAACTTGATCGCGTCGCGCTTGAAGTAGTCTCCAAAGCTGAAATTGCCCAGCATCTCAAAGAACGTGTGGTGGCGGGCGGTATAGCCGACATTTTCGAGGTCGTTGTGCTTGCCCCCGGCACGCACACAACGCTGGGAACTGGCCGCACGGCGGTAATCCCGGTGTTCTTCGCCGAGGAATACGTCCTTGAACTGGACCATACCGGCATTGGTGAACAGGAGGGTCGGGTCATTACCCGGAATCAGGGAGCTGCTGGGGACAACGGTGTGCCCCTGCTGCTCAAAGTACTTCAAGAAGGCGTCGCGAATTTCTGCGCTTTTCATAGCGTATCCGTGGTTATCGAGATCAAAATGGGGCGATTCAGGGGCGGTCGAGCTGTTCCCGCTCTTCCTGGGTCAACTGGCGCGCTTCGCTCTCCAGCATCACCGGGATGCCATCGCGAATAGGGTAAGCCAAGTGGCTGGCTCGGCACACCAGCTCCTGCTTTTCAGCGTCGTACTCCAGTGGAGCCTTGCTCACCGGGCAGACCAGTAGACTGAGCAGTTTTTTGTCGATCATAGCGCCCCTCGGGGAATGAGGTAAAAGCCGCTATCTTACACCGGGGCGCGACTCCAACGCTACTGAGCGGCCCCGCAAATCAGTTGCTGGCCACGTCCTCTGGCATCGGCCCTACCAGGGTGGTCGGGTCGACCCGTCGATCGAACCAGTTCATGCGCCAGTCCAGATGTGGGCCGGTGGCCCTTCCTGTGGCACCGACTTCGGCGATGGTATCCCCCTGACCGACTTCCTCCCCCTCTTTCACCAGAATTCGGTGCAGGTGAATGAAGGTGGACGACAGACCGTGCCCATGGTCGACAATCAGGGTGCCGCCGGAGAAAAACATATCGTCGTGCACCAGGGTGACCACACCCGGCGCCGGGGATGCCACCGGGGTGCCCTGCGGCGCGGCAATATCCACCCCGTAATGGGGAGAGCGCGGCTCGCCGTTATAAAACCGCTGACTGCCGTAAACGCCGGTAATGATCCCGACCAGTGGCCACTGGAAAGACTGCGTAAAATCGGTACGCGCCAGATCATGCTGGCGAGCCTTCCAGGCGAGAGCCGCTTCGGCCCGGGCGCGCTTGACCTGTTCCGGGTCCGGAGTCACTGTACTCTGTGGAACACCCTCAATGCGCTGGATATTGTAATCCCGGGCTTTGACGGGGAATTCAAAGTGCTCGGGCTCCCCTGCCGGGGGTATCAGGGTCAGCTTGGCGGGCGACTCGGCATCCCGGTCGAGACCAATCACAAATTGGCCGTCGTCGGCAATCCGCACAGTGCGATCCCCCAGTTTCAGCTCGCTACCCGGTGTCACCGCGCCACGAATGACGGCGCCCTGCTGCCAGTCGCCGTGGTGGATTTCGAGGGCCTGGGCCGAGAGAGCCCAAAGCAGAGCAAACGGGAATGCGGTGAAATTTCTGAGCATGTAATGCCTCTGACATCATCAATGGATCATTTAATGAGCAGGTTAGCACGAACTTAAGTGATTGGGGCAACCACGTGATGCGGGGATGGGGTGCTGTGGGAGCGGCGGATGCGGGTCATACCGCTGCGCTCGGCCCCTACGGGAACGACAGAATTATACCAACAAGGGGGGAGATGGGTGGTG
>NZ_DGMV01000058.1:2063-16428 GCF_002388575.1 Marinimicrobium sp. UBA4509 | reverse complement strand
GGTATGACCCGCATCCGCCGTTAACGAAAACGGCAGCCTCAGGGCTGCCGTTTTCGTTTCATACCATGACTGAGGATTGAGCTTACTGCTCGCCCACCCGCAATATTTTCATGGTGTTGGTGCCGCCCAACTGGTTGGAGTCACCGTTGGTGACAATCACCAGATCACCGTCACTCAGCACACCCTTGCTTTTCAGGATCTCGATCGCGCGCATATGATCCTGATGGCCCGGTGCCGAGCTGTCGGTTTCGAACGGTACCGGCTGGACACCGCGATACAGCGCCACGCGACGCTGGGTATCGATCCGTCCGGAGAAGGCGAAAATCGGCAACTGAGAACCAATGCGGGACATCAGACGCGGGGTCGCACCGGACTCGGTCAGCGAGATGATCGCCTTCACACCGCTGAGGTGGTTGGCGGTGTACATCGACGCCATGGCGATGGACTCGTCAATGGTCTGGAACTTCTGCTCCACCCGGTAGGTGCTCTGGCTGGCGCTCGGGTGCTTTTCAGCCCCCAGGATGATGCGCACCATGGCCTTGATGGTCTCTTCCGGGAAGTCGCCAGCGGCGGTTTCCGCGGACAGCATCACCGCATCGGTGCCATCAAGCACGGCGTTCGCCACGTCGAACACTTCGGCGCGGGTCGGCATCGGGTTCTTGATCATGGACTCCATCATTTGGGTCGCGGTGATCACCACCTTGTTCAGGGCACGGGAGCGCTCGATGATGCGCTTCTGTACACCAATCAGGGATTCATCACCGATCTCCACACCCAGGTCACCACGGGCGACCATGACCGCATCACTGGCTTCAATGATAGCGTCCAGGGTTTCGTCATCCGCAACCGCTTCAGCACGTTCAACTTTGGCTACCAGACCCGCACGCTCGCCACCGGCGGCCCGCATCAACTCGCGAGCCTTGTTCATGTCGTCCGCACTGCGCGGGAAAGACACGGCCAGATAGTCGACGTCGATATCCGCCGCGGTTTTGATGTCGGCCAGATCTTTTTCGGTCAGAGCCGGAGCCGACAGGCCACCGCCTTGACGGTTGATGCCCTTGTTGTTGGACAGCGGACCGGCAATACGGGTCACGCAGTACACGCGGTTGCCTTCAATTTTCTCCACTTCCAGCACCACGCGGCCATCGTCCAGCAGCAGGTTATCGCCCGGCTTACAGTCGCCTGGCAGCTCCTTGTAGTCGATACCAACCTGGTTCTGGTCTCCCTCGTCACGGCCGAGGTCCGCATCCAGAACAAACTTGTCACCAAGCTTGAGCTCGATTTTCTTGTCCTTGAAGCGTGAAATACGGATCTTCGGACCCTGCAGGTCGCCCAGCACGGCCACAAAACGGTCGTGTTTGGCGGCGATGGCGCGCACGTTTTCCGCGCGCTGTTTGTGCTCTTCCGGCGACCCGTGGGAGAAGTTCAGGCGAACGACGTTCACGCCCGCCAGAATCAGTTTTTCCAGCATTTCCGGAGCTTCAGAGGCGGGCCCCAGGGTGCTGACAATTTTGGTACGTCTTAACATAACTCTCTCTCAGTATTTATTACTTGGCTTGCATCAGCGCCAGGGTGTTATCCAACATGCGGTTGGAGAAGCCCCACTCGTTATCGTACCAGGACATGACTTTAACCCAGCGACCGTTGAAAACCTTGGTCTGCAGAGAGTCGTAGTTGGAAGAGGCCGGGTTGTGGTTGAAGTCGATGGACACCAGCGGCTCATCGCAATACTCCAGTACACCCGCCATTTCGCCTTCGGCGGCTTCCTTCATGGCGGCATTCACTTCCTCGACGGTCACGTCTTTGGAAACCAGCACGTTCAGGTCAACCAGAGAGACGTTGATGGTCGGTACACGAACCGCCATACCGTCGATCTTGCCCTTCAGTTCCGGCAGTACCAGCGCTACCGCGCGAGCGGCACCGGTTTTGGTCGGGATCATGGACTGAGTGGCCGAACGGGCGCGATAAACGTCGGTGTGATACACGTCGCTCAGGTTCTGATCGTTGGTGTAGGCGTGAATGGTGGTCATGGAGCCCTGCTCGATACCGAACTTGTCGTTCAGTACCTTGGCAACCGGCGCCAGGCAGTTGGTGGTGCAGGAGGCGTTGGAGATGATCTGGTCGGTCGCTTTCAGGGTCTTGTGGTTGACGCCGTAAACAGCGGTCGCGTCCACATCAGTACCCGGTGCGGAAATGATCACTTTCTTCGCGCCGGCTTCCAGGTGGGCACTGGCTTTTTCTTTGCTGGTGAAGATACCGGTGCACTCATACACCACGTCCACACCAAGCTCGCCCCAGGGCAACTTGCTCGGGTCACGCTCAGAGGTAATGCGAATTGCATCACCATTTACAATCATGTTCTCGCCATCGACAGATACTTCACCGGGGAATTTGCCGTGGACCGAATCGTACTTGGTCAGGTGAGCGTTCAGGTTGACGTCGCCCAGGTCGTTGATACCGACCACCTGAATGCGGTCGCGATAGTTGGATTCGTACAGCGCACGCAGCACGTTGCGGCCGATGCGGCCGTAGCCGTTGATTGCTACTTTAATGGTCATTACACATCTCCTGGTTACAATTCGGACAATCTAAAAGAGAAATTACAAACGCATTCAGGCGTGATCAGCGTGCCAGTTGGGCCGCTTCACGAGCCAGTTTTTCAATCTCGTCCCAACGCTTCTCGGCGATGAGCTCTTTGGGAGCCATCCAGGTACCCCCTACGCAGGCCACGTTGGGCAGACTCAGGTACTCGGGCGCCTTGGCGAGGTTGATGCCACCGGTCGGGCAGAAAGTGATTTGCGGCAAGGGTCCGCCAATGGATTTGACCATGGACACACCACCGGCGGATTCCGCCGGGAAAAATTTCATGTGGGTAAAGCCGTGCGCCAGCAGGTTCATGGCTTCACTGGGCGTGGCAATACCGGGCAGCAGCGGGACATCGCTGGCCTTGGCGGCTTCGATCAGCTCCGCCGTGGTGCCGGGGCTGACCAGGAACGTGGAGCCGGCTTCGACGGCTTTCTTCAGGTCGTCCGGAGTGACGATGGTTCCCGCGCCAATCACGGCGTCTTCCGGCAACGCATCGACCATGGCGCGAATCGCATCGAGCGCCACCGGGGTACGCAAGGTGATTTCGAGTACCTTCAGGCCGCCGTTGTACAGTGCCTGAGCCAGCGGTACCGCATCTTCCAGGCGCTCCACGACCATCACGGGAATGACCGGAGCCACCTGAACAATTTTATCGATACTTAATGCCACTATGCTTTCCTCTTGATTCGGTAACTGGGTTGATTCAATACGAGCGATCCCGGGAGCGACGCCTCAGGGAGCCCAATACAGTGTCACTGGCACTTTGTTCTGACGCAGAACGGCACGAATCGGCATATCGCCCACCGGACCTTCACCTTGCGCGGCACGCAGGGCCTGCAATTTTTCTTCGCCAGTGATCAGCAGAACCAGACGACGGGAATTGACGATACCCGCCAGGCTCAGGGTCATACGCTCAGTGTACTCACCGGTCACTTCACTCTGGTGCGCGGTAATCGCCGAACACAGTGAATCGGTGGTCAGCGCTTCCTCAAGCCCTTCGGCGTTGGGGAACAGGGACGCGGTATGACCGTCCGGCCCCATACCCAGAATGGTGAGATCGAACGGCTGGGCCAGCTTCTGATAGGCCTGCTCGCAGGCGGCGAGGCCTTCGGCGGCAGTTTCCGCCGAGTTCTTCATGCCCAGAAACGGCGCCTGACCGGCAGCGTGTTGCAGAAGATTTTTCTGCACAAACGTCTCGTTGCTTTTGGCGTGGCCCGGCTCGACCCAACGCTCATCTACCAAGGCCACCTGGATCCGTTTCCAGTCCAGAGCGATCTGGCTCAGTCGCTGATACAGGGGCGCCGGAGAGCTGCCACCGGACACCAGGAAACTGGCCTGATCACGCTCTTTCAGCGCCTCGTCCAGTACCGCCACGCAATCTTCCTGCAACGCCGCCAACAGGGCTTCGCGGCTGTCAAAAATCTTTTCGTCCAACATCAGTCCTGATCCTCCGTCAGCAGCTCATCCATGTTGAACCAACTGCGACCATCGCCGGACAGCAGCTCCTCGGACGCTTCGGGGCCCCAGGAACCAGCCGGGTACGCCATGGGCTTGTTTTCCGGGCGCTGCCAGGCTTCGATGATCGGGTCCACCCAGCCCCAGGCCGCGTCCACTTCCGCGCGGTGAATGAACAGGCTCGGGTCACCGGCGGCGGCATCCAGCATTAGGCGCTTGTAGGCGTCACTGACAAAGTGCTTGTACTTCTCGGCCAGGTTCAGGTTCAACACCACCGGCGTCAGCTCGGTTTCGTGCTTTTCCAGGTTCTTGGACATCAGCACCATCTGGATGCTTTCTTCCGGTTGCAGACGGATCACCAGACGGTTCGGCGTTACTCCGCCGGCCGACTCGGGATACACCTCGTGGGAGACGTCTTTGTACTGAATGACGATTTCAGCAAAACGCTCTTTCAGTCGCTTACCAGTGCGCAGATAGAACGGCACTTTCGACCAGCGCCAGTTATCGATGTGCGCGCGAATGGCAACAAAGGTCTCGGTATTGCTGTCTTTGCCCAGCTCGTCCAGGTAACCGGGTACCGCTTTGCCATCCATCTCGCCCGCCGCGTATTGGCCGCGCACGGTATGCCACTTGACCGCATCACCCTGGAGTGCCCGCAGGGACTCCAGCACCTTGATCTTCTCGGAGCGGATGCTGTCGGCGGTCAGCTTGTTGGGCGACTCCATGGCCACCAGGCAGAGCAACTGCAGCAGGTGGTTCTGGACCATATCGCGCATGGCACCGGCGTCGTCGTAGAAGCTCGCGCGCCCTTCCAGGCCCACGGTTTCGCACAGGCTGATCTGCACATGGTCAATGGTTTTGGCATCCCACAGATGCTCGAAGATGCCATTGGCGAAACGCAGTGTCAGAAGGTTCTGAACCGCTTCCTTACCGAGGTAGTGATCGATCCGGTAAATGGACTTCTCGTCGAAGTATTCGCCAATTTCGGTATTGATCGCATCGGCCGACGCAGCGTCGTAACCCAGCGGCTTCTCCACCACCACGCGGGTGGTCGGGCTGATCAGGTCGCTTTCGGAAATGTGCTTACAGCAGACACCGAATACGCTCGGAGGCGTCGACAGGTAGAAAACGCGATTGTCGTTTCCGGACTTGAGGATTTCCGCCATTTTGTCCCAGTGCTCATCCCGGGAAGAGATGTCGAGGAACAGCGGGTGGATCATTTTCGCGAAACGATCCCAGGTTTCAGCCACAAACTCGCCTTTGCGCAGGTGCTGTTCGGCGGCAGCGCGAACCTTATCCTGGTACTCGGCCACGGCTTCCTGACGACGGCAGGTACCGAAAATGCGAGTGCCCTCAGGCAACTCGTCATTGCAATAGGCGCGATACAGGCCCGGGATCAGTTTGCGCAGCGCCAGGTCACCGGCACCACCAAAAATCACAAAATCAAATGCTTTCAGCATGGACTAAAACCTTGTGTTCTGTATTTGCGGTTATACATTGAGCCCGGCACGATCACCGGGCTCGAACGCTCTCACTACCAACGGAAGACGGTGGCTCCCTCTTCGGCCAGGCCGACTTCGGCACGCAGGGGGGCAAACAGCTCGCGGCCCATGCCATAGTGGCTGTTGGATATGTCGGTCTGCTCCGGCTGACGGCTGGCCAGTTCCTCTTCGGAAACCAGCAGCTCCAGCTTGCCTGCATCGGCATCCAGCTCAATCATGTCGCCATCGCGCACCAGCGAGATGGGGCCGCCATCGAGCGCCTCGGGGGTCAGGTGGATGGCCGCGGGGATTTTACCAGAGGCACCGGACATCCTGCCATCGGTGACCAGCGCGACCTTGAAGCCGCGGTCCTGGAGCACGCCCAGCGGCGGAGTCAGCTTGTGCAACTCCGGCATACCATTGGCTTTCGGGCCCTGGAAACGCACCACGGCAACGAAATCCCGGTCCAGCTCGCCGGCTTTGAACGCCGCCTGGAGGTCTTCCTGACGGTAGAACACCCGTGCAGGCGCCTTGACCTTACGATTCTCGGGCTTGACTGCGGACACTTTGATGACACAGCGGCCCAGGTTGCCCTTGAGCAGCGCCATGCCGCCGGTTTTGCTGAAGGCACTACCGGCCGGGCGCAGGACGTCCTCATCCAGGCTCTTCTCCGGCGCATCGCGCCATTCGATCTTGTCGCCCTCCAGGAACGGCTCCTTGGCGAAGTGGGACATACCCTTACCCATGATGGTGGTCACATCCTCGTGCATCAGCCCTTCGCTGAGCAGGCTGCGGATCAGGAAGCCCATGCCCCCCACTGCCTGGAAGCGGTTCACATCCGCCAGACCGTTGGGGTAGACACGGCACATCAGTGGGATGATTTCGGACAGGTCGGCCATATCCTGCCAATCGATGATCACGCCAGCGGCCCGGGCGATAGCGGTCAGGTGGATGGTGTGGTTGGTCGAACCACCGGTAGCCAGTAGGCCGATAATGCCGTTGACCACGGCTTTCTCGTCGATCACATCGGCAATCGGCGTGTACTGATCGCCACCCTGGGTCAGTTTCACCAGTTGGTTGGTCGCCTCGGTGGTCAGCGCATCGCGCATCCCGGTGCCCGGGTTCACGAAGGAGCTGCCCGGCAACTGCATGCCCATCATTTCCATCAGCATCTGGTTGCTGTTGGCGGTGCCGTAGAAGGTACAGGTACCGGGGCTGTGATAGGAATCCATTTCCGCCTTGAGCAGCTCTTTACGGCCCACTTTACCCTCGGCAAACAGCTGGCGGACTTTCACTTTTTCCGAATTGGGCAGACCGGAAGGCATGGGCCCCGCCGGCACAAAAACGGTAGGCAGATGGCCGAACGACAGCGAGCCGATCATCAGGCCGGGCACGATCTTGTCGCAAATGCCCAGGCAGTGCACGGCATCAAACATGTCGTGGGACAGGGAGACAGCGGTGGACATGGCGATCACGTCGCGACTGAACAGCGACAGATCCATACCATCCCGCCCCTGGGTAACCCCGTCACACATGGCGGGCACGCCACCGGCGACCTGGGCGGTCACACCGTTGGCGAGAGCGGCCGTTTTGATTTTCTCGGGGTAATCAACGTAGGGCTGGTGCGCCGACAGCATGTCGTTGTAGGCGGTCACGATCCCGATATTGGGCGCGCCGGTATCCATCAGCTGCTGTTTCTCTTTCTCGGAAGAGGCAGCAAATCCGTGAGCCAGGTTGCCACAGGACAGGCGCTGGCGGGAGGGGCCATCATTGCGCATCGCATTGACGCGCTCAACGTAGGCCGCCCGGGTATCTCGGCTTCGGTCGATGATCCGCTGGGTAATATCGGAGAGTCTTTTGTGAGTCATTTCAGCACCATTGATTACTTTACATCCAGCCAGACGCCCTCGCCCCGCCACCCGCGGGAGCGATTTATCGGGTCGGACGGCCTGCCCCGGGCGCTGTCACCCCGCTTGCGGGTGGGCTGATCCGGCGTTGGGGGCCGGACAGCACCAGGGGGACGGCACCATGGTCAGTCCGCCAAGGGCCAGTCCGCCAAGCCTCGTCTGACTTGCTATATTCACGGTCTAATGCTCCTCAGGGCTCATCCGATACATTGCCGGACAATACTCCCGAGGCTCTCTCACACGTCTCCGTGCAGCGGTTATAAATGATTTTGCCGCCAGAGACCCAGGGTCGCTGGCGGCCGTACTGTTTCCGCTGTTACTTTGCTTGTTTGTAGTAGTTTATCAGACTGCGGGTCGAGGCATCATGTTTGTCGCTCACCTCGGCGCCGTCTGCCAGTTCCGGCTGGATACCGGCGGCCAACACCTTACCCAGCTCCACACCCCACTGATCGAAGGAGTGAATCTGCCAGATGATGCCCTGGGTGAAGATCTTGTGCTCGTACAGTGCAATCAGGGCGCCCAGAGAGCGCGGCGTCACCTTGTCCATCAACAGGGTGTTGGTCGGGCGATTGCCACGGTGCACCTTGTGGGCCACGATTTCTTCAATCCGCGCCTCATCCATACCCTTGGCCTTGAGGTCCGCACGCACCTGATCGGCGTCGATGCCCTTCATCAGCGCCTCGGTTTGCGCGAACATATTGGCCATCAGCGCATCGTGATGTCCTTCCACTTCAATGGTGGGCTTCACCGAGCCAATAAAGTCGGCGGGGATGATGTCGGTTCCCTGGTGCAGGAACTGATAGAAGGCGTGCTGGCCGTTAATGCCCACCTCGCCCCAGATCAGCGGCACGCTGCCGTAGGTCAGGGTCTCACCTTCCCAGTTGACCGACTTGCCGTTGCTTTCCATTTCGGCCTGTTGCATGTAGGCCGGGAAGCGGTGCAGGCACTGGTCGTAAGGCAGCAGGGCATGGGAGGGATAACCGAGGAAGTTGCGGTTCCAGATACCGACCAGGGCCAGCATGACCGGGGCGTTTTCCGCCAAGGGGGCTTCGCAGAAGTGGCGATCCATTTCATAGGCGCCCTGCAGCAACTCCTCAAAGGCATCAAAGCCCTGTTGCAACGCGATGGGCAGCCCGATGGTGGACCAGAGCGAGAAACGACCGCCGACCCAGTCCCACATTTCAAAGATGTTTTTCTCCGCTACACCGAACTCCACGGCCTTCTTCACATTGGACGATACGGCCACGAAATGCTGGCTGGTCGTGGACTCGGAACCGCCGCCTTTGAGGAACCAGGCCCGGGCGGTGTTCGCGTTGGTGATGGTTTCCAGCGTGGTAAAGGTCTTGGAGGCCACGATAAACAGGGTGGTTTCGGGATTGACCCGCTCCAGCACCTGGGCGATCTGGAAACCGTCCACGTTCGAGACGTAGTGGGTGCGCAGCGTATCGTCGCTGTAGGCGCTCAGCGCTTCGGTGACCATCAGCGGCCCGAGGTTGGAACCACCAATGCCGATGCTGACAATATCGGTGATCGACTTGCCGGAAAAACCTTTCCACTCGCCGGAGCGCACGCTGGTGACCAGCTCGCGCATATGATTCAGCTCGCGCTCTACCTGAGGGCGAACATCCTTGCCGTCCACCATGATCGGCTTGCCCGACTTGTCCCGCAGCGCCACGTGCATGACCGCACGATCTTCGGTCCGGTTGATGTGCTCACCGCCGAACATGCGATTGCGCCAATCCGCCACCTTGGACTCTTCCGCCAATGTCAGCAGCCCCTTACGGGTCTCTTCGGTGATCAGATTCTTGGAATAATCAAACAGGATGTGGGGAGCGCGAATAGAGAAGTTGTCGAACCGGGACTGATCCTCGGCAAACAGAGATTTGAGCTCCCGCTGACGCAGGGTATCGGCATGCTGTGCCAGGGATTGCCAACTCGGTAACTGGGTAGGACTTGCCATGTATCGACCTCATTTTTCCGCAGAGCGGGTCACTTGTGTTGGAAGCAATTGTGGTTTTTTGGCGGCGTCCGGTGCATCAGGTCGCCTGCCCGCCCAACCGCCGCTTCGGTTGACCGACGCGAAAGACTGCGTAGGTATTTAGCGATGACACCGCCGCTGCGCCGGGTGTCAAAGGTGCCGATTGAGCGCTGCAAAGCACCGCCGCCTCTGGCCTGGCGAGAAATTGAGCGTGCTTCAAAAAGGCAGGCATAATAAGCACTTAGGGTGAAAAAGTCAATTTGAGCGGCTTTCCAGCGCTGGTCTCACAGGGTAAGCTGGCTTATTTGTCGAGGCCGAGTTTGCGCCATGTTCCCATCCGCTGACGTTCACTCCACCCCGCCGCTGGGAATCATTGAAGGTTTCTTCGGTCGCACCTGGTCCTGGGCGGCCCGGACCGACATGGTCCACTTCCTGGCCCGACAGGGTTACGATTTTTACCTCTATGCCCCGAAAGCGGACCCCCACCTGCGCCGCCACTGGCAGACACCCTGGCCGGAAGACGAATGGCGGGCCCTGTGCGCGCTACGCGACACCTGCCGGGCGCAGGGTATCCGCTTTGGAGTAGGACTCAGCCCCCTGGAGCTCTACCGGGAGCCCTGGCCGCAGAGCCGGAAGGCCCTGACACGGAAACTCCAGGCGCTGAACCGCCTCGAACCGGACCTGATGGGACTGTTGTTCGACGATATGCGCGGCGACCTGCCCGAGCTGGCTGAACGCCAGGTATCCCTGGCCCATGTCGCGGCCGAGGCCAGCACCGCCGAGCATCTGATCCTCTGCCCGACCTATTACAGCTTTGACCCCGTTCTGGAGAAGGTTTTCGGAGCGCGTCCGGCCGGCTACTGGGAGCATCTCGGGCAGAACCTCGATCCGTCGATCGACCTGTTCTGGACCGGGCAGGAAGTCTGCTCCCGGACCTACCCCGATGACCACCTCACCCAAGTCAGCCAATACCTGCAGCGGCGCCCCTTTCTCTGGGACAATTACCCGGTCAATGACAGTGCGAGCCTGAGCCCCTATTTGCGCCTGGACGCCTACCCTGCCAGCCATGCCAGACTGAGCGGACAGGTCGCGGGCCACGCGGTAAACCCGATGAACCAAGCCTACCTGTCGCAGATTCCGCTACACTCCCTGCCGGAAGCCTACCGGGCAGGCGGCGACTACCGGCCGGAGGCGGCGTTCATGAGCGCGACCCGGGCCTGCACCCCGCCCGAGCTGGCCAGACACCTGATCGCCGACCGGGCACTGCTGCAGGAACGAGGGCTGAATGCGCTCACCGACGCCGAGCGACGCGGCCTGGAAGACCGCTATCAACCCTTCGCCGAGACGGGACAACCTCACGCCCGGGAATTACTGGACTGGCTCAACGGCGGCTATGCGTTTGACCCGGCGTGCCTGACCGATTGACTAGTGGTCCATGCGGCTAATTCTGTAGCTTTCAGAGCTTCTGTGCTGGCGCGAATCAAGGCGCGTTTTGCAGGCAAGGGTGGCTCCCTTGTCAAGAAACGCAACGACGAGTCGCGCCAGCACAGAAGCTCCCGAAGGGCCGCCACACAAGCGCCGTGGGCGGTGTTGCGCTCGCTTGAATTGGCCACGGCCAGTCCTGCGCTCGCGCGCCTTGCCCACGACGCTTGTGTGACGGCTGAAAGTTACAGCATTAGCCGCATGGACCACTAGACCCCATCAACCCACAAGACACACTGACCACAGCAGAGTGTTAAACTGTAAATAGTCAAAACGACTAATTATGGGCGGCGATCCCGCCCATCACGATGTATCGCAAACACAGGAGCGACTATGCAGACGAGAAAACTCGGCAACAGCGAACTGGTATTGAGCGAAGTGGGCCTGGGCTGCTGGCAGCTCGGTGGCGACTTCGGCCCGATCACCGCCGACACCGTCGAAGCCATCCTTCAGACCGCTCTGGACGAAGGCATCACCTTCTTTGATACCGCCGATGTGTACGGCGGCGGTGCCAGCGAAACCTACCTGGGCCAACACCTGGCCAACCGCAACCCCAAGCCGGTCATTGCCACCAAATACGGCCGCGGCGACGGCGCCTACCCCGACGGTTACTCCCTGACCCACATGCAGGACTCGGTCAAGCGCGCCCAGGACCGACTGAAGACCGACACCCTGGACCTGCTGCAACTGCACTGTGTGCCCACCGAAGTCATGCGCCGCGGCGAAATCTTCGACTGGCTGCGCCGACTGCAGCAGGACGGTCAGATCCGCTATTTCGGTGCCAGCGTGGAAACCGTTGAAGAGGGGCTGATCTGTGCCGAGCACGATGACCTGACCTCACTGCAGGTCATCTTCAACATCTTCCGCCAGAAACTGCTCGACGAACTGCTGCCCCGGGCCGAAGACAAGGGCATCGGCATTATCGTTCGCTTGCCCCTGGCTAGCGGCATGCTGAGCGGCAAGTTCACCGAGAACACCCAGTTCGACAAAACCGACCACCGGAACTTCAACCGCGATGGCGACGCCTTCAATGTGGGCGAGACCTTTGCGGGCATTCCCTTTGAAACCGGCGTCAAACTGGTGCGCGAACTGGAAGGCATGGTACCCGAGGGTTACACCATGGCGCAGATGGCCATGCGCTGGATTCTAGACCAGCCCGCGGTCACCAGCATCATCCCCGGTTCCAGCTCGGCTCAGCAGGTGCGGGAAAACGCCAAAGTCAGTGCGCTCAAGCCCCTGGAAGACGGGTTGCATGAAGACCTGTATCGGTTCTATCAGGACCAGGTACAGCAGCACATTCGCGGCGCCTACTGATCGCACCATTCCGCCATCGGGCCCGGCCAGCGCCGGGCCCGATGGTCTCAAGACAGCTGATTTTTAACGGCTTTTCTGCTAGCGTGAGCGCCTTTCCACTCCACTCACGTAACTTCTGAAGGGCCCGCATGTCCAGTTCCAATCCCTCCAGTTCCAACCTCTCCAGCCCACTCAGCGCCGAACAGATTCTGGAGATCGACCGTCAGCACGTCTGGCATCCCTACTCCTCGTTTCTGAACCCGACTCCTGTGTTCCCTGTGCAACGGGCCGAGGGCGTATACCTGCACCTGTCCGACGGCCGAAAGCTGGTGGACGGCATGTCCTCCTGGTGGTGTCAGCTTCACGGCTACAACCACCCGCGCCTGAATCAGGCCATTCAGGAACAGCTGGAGCAGATGGCGCACGTGATGTTCGGCGGTCTGACCCACGAGCCCGGCGTCACCCTGGCCAAACGACTGGTGGAGTTGACCCCGGAAGGCCTGAACAAAGTGTTCCTGGCCGACTCCGGCTCGGTTTCGGTGGAAGTCTCTCTGAAAATGGCCATGCAGTTCTGGCAATCCCAGGGACGCCCGGACAAGCACCGTTTTCTGGCTCTGCGGCGCGGTTACCACGGCGACACCTTCGGCGCCATGTCGGTATGTGACCCGGTGACCGGCATGCACCAGCTATTCAGTCACACCCTGGCACAACAACTGTTTGCCCCCCAGCCAGAGTGCGACATTGATGAACTCTGGGACGAGCGCCATATTGCGGACTTTGAAGCCCTGCTGGTGACGCACAAAGACGAGCTCGCAGCAGTCATTCTCGAGCCCATCGTGCAGGGCGCGGGCGGCATGCGCTTTTATTCCCCCGACTACCTGCGCCGGGTGCGCGAACTGTGTGATGAACACGATGTGCTTTTGATTGCCGATGAAATCGCCACCGGCTTTGGTCGCACCGGCAAGCTGTTCGCCTGCGAGCACGCCGGCATCAGCCCCGACATTCTGTGCCTGGGCAAGGGGCTCACCGGCGGTTATATGACTCTGGCGGCCACGCTGTGTAACGATAAAGTCAGCGATGGCATCTGCCGGGGCGAAGCCGGGGTGTTTATGCACGGACCCACTTTCATGGGCAATCCGCTGGCCTGTTCGGTGGCCAATGCCAGCATCGACCTGTTGCTGGACAGCGACTGGCAGGGACAGGTTGGGCGTATTGAAGCTCAGTTGAAAGAGGAGCTGGGGGCGTGTCGGAATTTACCGGCGGTGGCCGATGTGCGGGTGTTGGGCGCGATTGGTGTGGTGGAGTTGCACGAGCCGGTGGATATGGCGAAGGTGCAACCGCGGTTTGTTGAGGAAGGGATTTGGGTACGGCCCTTCGGCAAGTTGGTGTACATCATGCCGCCGTTTGTGAGCACGCCAGAGGAGTTGCGGCAATTGACCAAAGGAATTTATAACGTAGTGGCGGAGTTGAATTAAGCTTGGGTAACGGCGGATGCGGCCTTCGGCCTTATCCGCCCTACGCATGACTATACCGCTGCGCTCGGCCGTAGGGCGGATAAGCGCGTAGCGCGCATCCGCCGTTACCCAACCCGCAATCTTGGTCAAATATCAACCAACACAAAAAATTCCCGGATAACCCACGGAAACCCCTAGGATTTTTTCGGCGATTCCTTTAGAATTCGCTCCTCTTCAAGCAAGGCGCGATAGCAAAGCGGTTATGCCCCGGATTGCAAATCCGGTTAGGCCGGTTCGACTCCGGCTCGCGCCTCCAACTTTCCCTTCTTGATGCCGCTCAGTTTTTAAGCCCGGGTGGTGGAATTGGTAGACACAGCAGACTTAAAATCTGCCGACTATTGCAGTCGTGCCGGTTCAATTCCGGCTCCGGGCACCACCTAGACTGGTAGACGCTGTACAGGATGTACGAGTGCCGTGAAGGGCAGGACGCCCGAGAACGGCCACACAAGACTTAAAATCTTGAGATCGTAAGATCGTGCGGGTTCAAGTCCCGCTCCCGGCACCATTTATTCTCGCGGAATTAGTAGCACTCTGACGTCGGATTACGCGATGCGGTGGACCGATCCGACCTACATCAATCGATGGTCAAAAGTAGCACTGAGGTTCGGCGCGGGGTATACCGCTTCGAGACTCTCTGAGGCATGGATGCCGATGAGAAGCCCCCATGGA
>NZ_DGMV01000058.1:0-1973 GCF_002388575.1 Marinimicrobium sp. UBA4509 | reverse complement strand
ATTGGGTCGCGAAGCGGTATACCCCGGGCCGAACCGGACGTCATATAACCACCATTACCCATGAAAATGGCCGTAAATTTCCTCCGCCAGGCGTTTGCTGATTCCCGGCACCTTGGCGAGATCCGCCACGCTGGCCTTCTGTACCTCCTGTAGCCCACCAAAATGACGCAACAGCTCCCGACGGCGGCCGGCACCCACCCCTGGCACCCCCTCCAGACTGGACGTGCGCCGCTTCTTGTCCCGCCGCTGGCGATGTCCGGTAATCGCAAACCGGTGCGCCTCATCGCGAATATGCTGTAGCAAATGCAGCGCCGGCGAATCGCTCGACATCACAATCTCTTTACCGCTCTCCGCCCAATACAACGTCTCGAATCCCGCCTTGCGCGTAGTGCCTTTGGCCACACCCAGTAACTGGACATTGTTCACACCCAGCTCCGCCAGTACCGCCTCGGCCTTACCGAGCTGACCTTTACCGCCATCAATAATCAGAATATCCGGCAGCTTGCCCTCGCCTTTCTGCAACCGGGTATAGCGCCGCTGCAGCGCCTGCTCCATGGCCGCGTAGTCGTCACCGGGGGTGATACCGTCAATATTGAAGCGGCGATAATCGGACTTCAGCGGACCGTTGGTATCAAACACCACACAGGACGCCTGGGTCAGCTCACCGCTGCTGTGACTGATATCGAAACACTCCAATCGCTGGGGCATCTCGTCCAGACCCAACGCATCCTGCAGGGCAATAAAGCGGTCCATACTGTTCTTACGGCTGTTTACCCGGCTCGTGAGATTCTGCTGGGCCGCCGTGGTCGCCATTTGCACCCACTGGGAACGATGGGTGCGCACCTTGTCAGTGACCGTCACCTGGCGACCCGAGGCACTCTTGAGCGCCTGGGCAATCAGCTCAGCCTCCGCCACCGGGTGGCTGGTGATAATTTCCCGGGGGATTTCCCGGCCCTCGCTCGCCAGATAAAACTGTGGCAGGAATTCGGTCAGGACATCGGATTCTGAATCCGCCAGTGTCGCCTGCGGATAGTAGCTGCGACTGCCCAGAATTCTCCCCTGGCGAACAAACAACACATGCACGCAGATCAACCCCGCCTGCAGCACGGCGGCCACCACATCCAGATCGCCATACCCCTCTTCAATCAGATTCTGGGACTGAATGGAGCGCAGCGCGGTGATCTGATCTCGCAGCGCCGCCGCCCGCTCAAACTCCAGCGCCTGGGACGCGGCGTCCATCTGGTCCGCCAGCTCCTTCATCAGGGTGTCACTATCCCCGCTCAAAAACATGCGGGTGTGGCGCACATCGTCGGCGTAGTCTTCCGGGCTGATGTAATCCACACAGGGCGCGGTGCAACGTTTGATCTGGTATTGCAGACAGGGGCGCGAGCGGTTTTTGAACACACTGTCCTCGCACTGACGCACCTGAAAGGTTTTCTGCAGAAAATTCAGGCTGTCTTTCACCGCCCCAACATTCGGGTAAGGGCCGAAGTAGTGACCGCGCTTTTTCTTGGAGCCCCGATGAAAACTGATGCGCGGAAAGGTCTCGCCACTGGAGAGAAAAATGTAGGGGTAGGACTTATCATCCCGCAACAGAATGTTATAGGGCGGCCGGTGGGATTTGATCAGATTCTGCTCAAGAATCAGCGCTTCGGTTTCGCTCGAGGTGACCGTCACATCGATCTGACGAATTTTCGCCACCAGGGCCACGGTTTTCGGAGACAGGCCGGAGCTGCGGAAGTAGCTGGACAACCGGTTTTTCAGGTTTTTGGCTTTACCGACGTAGAGCAGCTCACCGCCACCGTCGTACATCTGATAGATGCCCGGTTGTTTGGTGGTGTTGGCTAGGAATTGTTTGTGGTCGAATACATCAGGTGTGTTCATGGGCGGGAAGAATACCACCGGTTGGCGGGGATGTCGTGGTTTGGGTTACGGCGGATGCCGGTCGGTGTGGTTACGGCGGATGCGCTTCG
>NZ_DGMV01000066.1:0-2892 GCF_002388575.1 Marinimicrobium sp. UBA4509 | reverse complement strand
GGAATTAATCAGAGTGTCCTTAAATACAATATGACAATAAGGCGGGCCGATCAGCGGGGTGTCTGATAGCGGGCCTTCCACTCCTCATAGGGCATGCCGTAGACCATTTCCCGCGCCGTGTCCTTGTCCACGTCCAGGCCACGCTCCTGGGCCGCCTCCATATACCACTTGCTCAGGCAGTTGCGGCAGAAGCCGGCCAGCTCCATGAGATCGATGTTCTGGACGTCCTTGCGCTCATCCAGATGTTTGAGCAGGCGCCGAAAGGCCGCCGCTTCGAGTTCGGTTTGGGTTTGAGTATCCATGGGGTCTCCTCTAGTCTGAGCTAAGTGTAACACCGCGATTGGGCTGACCATCAAACCCATCCCAATAGGGTGGATCCCCGAAGTAGCCCTCAATGAAGTCCACAAAGGCGCGCACTTTCGTGGCCAGCAGGCGTCGGTGGGCGTAAACGACATAAAGAGCCAGGGATTCCGGCTCGTGGTCCGGTAACAGAACCTGAAGCCGCCCGGCCTGAATCGCCGGGCCAACTATGAAGGTGGGCTGCAGCACCAGGCCCGCGCCGGCCTCGGCCAGCCGCCCCAGTACATCTCCATTGTTGGTCGCCAGCCCGGCCAGCTGCTCGGCCTCGGGTATCAACCACTTGAGCAGTGGCTCGCTGCTCTCATCCATATAGCTGTAACGCAGAAAGCGATGCCCCTTGAGCGAAGCGAGACTATGGGGTGTTCCTCGGGCAGCCAGATAGGCAGGGGAAGCGCAGAGTACCATGCGCACCGGTGCGATCCGCTTGGCAACCAATGAGGAGCTCTGCAGTCGGCCGATACGCAAAGCAATATCGAAGCCCTCATCGACAATATCCACCTTGCGATCATTGAGCTGGAGATCGATTTCGATGCCCGGATAGGTCTGCTGAAAGTCCGCCAGAAGCGGCCCCATATGCAATGCGGCGAAGGACACCGGGGCACTGATGCGCAGACGTCCGCGCGCCTGGTGCTGCCAGTTGCCGAGCTGGCTTTCCACGGCTTCCAACTCGTCCAGCAACGGTTTCGCGCGGGCGTGATAAGCAGTGCCCGCTTCGGTCAGGTGCAGTTGGCGCGTCGTACGGTTGAGCAAACGCACTCCTAGGTGTACCTCCAACTGCCCCACGTACTTGCTGACCAACTGCGTGGACACCCCCATTTGCTCAGAGGCCCGCGTAAAGGAGCCCTCGGCCACCACCGTGACAAAGGCGCGCATAGCGGTCAAACGGTCCATGGCCAGCCTCCCGTTGTCGAAAATATTCAACTATCAATGATTTGTTGACAATAATACAACAAATAACCCATTAATTTACTAATGAGTTGATAGTAATCTGAAACCGTTGATTACCCACAGCCACTAGTTATTGGAGATTCCCCATGTCACACCCATTGATTAAAAACGCTCTGCAATCCGACGCCGGCTTTGGCGCTCTGCTCCTGCGGGTTCCCACCGGCATCATCCTGGCGGCCCACGGCGCGCAAAAACTCTTTGGCTGGTTTGGTGGTTACGGCCTCGAAGGTACCGGGCAATGGCTGGCAAGCATCGGTCTTCAACCGGGCCTGTTGATGGCTCTACTGGCGGGCAGCGCCGAGTTTTTTGGTGGCCTGGCCCTGATGTTTGGCCTGCTCACCCGACCGGCCGCTCTGGTGTCAGCCTTTACCATGGTGGTGGCGATTTTCAGCGTGCACATTGGTAATGGCCTGTTTATGGCCAACAATGGTTACGAGTTTGCGCTCAGCCTGCTCGCCGCCACAGCGGCCCTGACCCTGTTGGGCGCCGGGCGACTGTCACTGGACAACCTGATCGCCAAACGCATTTAACGGGAAACCCGGAGGCACACCGTCATGGCCAACAAGCCCGACATTCTCTATATCTCCCACGGCGGCGGCCCACTACCGCTGCTGGGGGACCCGGCGCACAACGAGCTGGTGATACAACTGACCTCACTGGGTAAGCGCCTACGTCGGCCCTCGGCGATCATTGTGGTCAGTGCCCACTGGGAAGCGCCCGTCGCCGCCGTCACCAGCGGTGCCCAGCCGCCGCTGATTTACGACTACTCCGGCTTTCCGCCCGAGTCGTACGAGATTCAGTACCCCGCCCCCGGCGCGCCGGGACTGGCCACGCAGGTCAGTCAGGCGCTCAGCCAGGCGGGACTGGACGCCGTGCAAGACCTCGAAAGGGGCTTTGATCATGGGCTGTTTGTGCCCCTCAAGCTCCTTTTCCCCGAGGCGGATATTCCCTGTATCCAACTGTCGCTGCTGACATCCCTGGACCCGGCGACCCACATCGCCCTGGGGCGGGCGTTGCAGAGCCTGGAGTGGGACAACCTACTGGTGATCGGCTCGGGCTTTTCTTTTCACAACATGAAGGCTTTTTTCGAGCCAGTCACAGCGCAGAGCGATGCGCGCAATAAAGCCTTCGAAGACTGGCTGACCGACACCCTGATCAACCCGGCTCTGAGCGAGACCGAGCGGTCAGGGCGACTGGTAGACTGGAGCACGGCTCCGGAAGCCCGCTACTGTCACCCCCGCGAGGAACACCTGCTACCCCTGCACCTGTGCTATGGTCTGGCGCAGCGGCCGGCGGACGAGCACGAATCGATTCGGGTGCTGGGTAAGCGGGCCGGTATGTTTTGTTGGCGAGGCGAGCACTGAGCCAAGGGGCTGACATCCATCCGGGCCCCTTGGTCGTACTGACCAACTCCCGTATATTGAGCCCTTCTGCCAACTCCGGAGTCTGCCCCCGCTTATGTCCCACGAAGCCATCATTGTCCGCGGCGCCCGCCAGAACAACCTGAAGAACCTGGACCTGGATATCCCCCTGGGGGAAATGGTGGTGGTCACCGGCGTCAGCGGCTCGGGCAAGTCCACCCTG
>NZ_DGMV01000086.1:0-7315 GCF_002388575.1 Marinimicrobium sp. UBA4509 | reverse complement strand
GCGGATGCGGGCTGCGCCCTTATGCCGCCCTACGCGACCGCCGTGCGTTCCATGAACCATTGGAATCGGCGTTCGTACCAATGATGGTGATCTGATTTTCGTTTTACGAAACCGGTATGGCCGCCGTGGCGGGCCAGCTCCAAATAAAAATTCGTGCTTTCTTTGGCCAATTTAACCGGTAACTGATTGTTGTCAATAAAAGGGTCGTCTTCGGCGGTAAGAACATAGGTCGGAACGGTGATGTTTTTCAGGTGGGGCAGGGAGCAAGCATGCTGACGGTAGTGCTTCGAACTTTCGAAGCCGTGCATGGGTGCAAACAGTCGATCCTCAATCTGGTCCACACTTTTGCAGTCCCGCACCCAGTCCATATCCACTTCTTTACCAAAATCGATATAAGCCGCTTTACGTTCAAACTTGTCGAGCAATGAACGCACAAAATGCCGTTGGTACAACCAGTTGTTCAGAGGCTTGGTCATGGCCGCATGAAACGAGTCCAGCTCCAGCGGTGGCGATAATAAAAAAGCGCCTTTGACAACCGGGTTGACCTCCGAGCTGTCCTTCCCCAGATAATTCGCCGTAATGGTTCCACCCAGACTGACACTGACCAGATAGATCCGGCGATAGTGTTGACTATAGTGATTCACCAACGCTTTCAGATCCTGATAGTCATGGCCGAGGTAGAACCAGCGCGTGTGATTGAGCCGTTTGCCACAGGAGCGCATGCTCCAGTTCAGGGTATGGCAGCCCCAGCCGGACACCGTGTGGGCGAAACTCAGTAGCGGTCCATCTTTGGCATGACTCTCCAGGCCGTGGCTGAAGATTACCAGGGTGTCACTCTGTCCAGGGCGGTACCAGAACAGTTCCAGCTCGTCGCCATCATCGGTACTGAAATGATCCGGTTCGGGCCGTTCGCTCGGTCGATGCCGGAACAGACGCAGTGACAGTGTCTGTAGGTGGCCGTTGCGAAACAGCCAGGGAGCGCGATAGTCAGAGTGAATGATGGGCATAGCTCGGCGCCTCACTGAGCGATATCGGATGAGTGTTGAGTGCGGGAGCGACAGGCCGGTCGACGACGTAACGGTTGGCAAACGCGAGAGAGCAATCGATCCAGATGATCGATCCAGTAATAGATGGGCACGGTTCGGGTGTAGCAATGAGCGGGAATCAGCGGCTCCAGTTTTTTATGCAGCTGCGGCAGTTTGGACCAATGAAGACCACACTTGTGGTGGTGCGCCGTGTGGTAACCGATGTTGCCGGTCAGAATATTCAGCCACTTGGAGTCCACCACATTGCGACTGGCCGCCATGGGGTTTTCCAGGTCGAGCTCCAGATGGTGATAATAGGTGGCACGCATGGTGACGATGAGCGAGGCGAACATCGGCAGCCAGAACACAAACAGTGCCGGCAGCGGTCGATACACCGTCAACGCCAACAGGATGCCGAGGCTGGCCGACAACTCGATCAAGTACCGACGCAATAACTTCGGCCGTTGACGGGCGATGGCAATCGCCCGTGGGTAGGTAAGAAACAGGCCTTCGGCAATATAGCGCCACAGGCTGATGGTGGTGCCCCCGGCCTGCCAGCGCGAGGTGTCCCGATCCTGATCCAGGTAGTGACGATGGTGGCCGTGGATGTGGTGCAAGGTCCAGGTACTGGCGAGCATTCCGGTCTGGAACCCGTAAACAATTTCCAGCAGGCGATTCAACCATGCGTGATGAAACGTCCGGCAGTGATGATGGTTATGGTTCCAGACACAGACATTGGTTTTCGGAAAAATGCCGAGCAGGAACCAGCCGGCCAGCCAGACAATGCTGTCCACGAAGGCGTAAACACACAGGTCCAGCAAAAAATAGAAAAGAATGATCCCGACCGGCAGCCGATCCTCGGGATGGCGAAAGAGTTTCATCGACGCCTCCAACAGCGGAGGCTCTGGGGAACAACAAGCGGGACTGCAGGTGGTATCACGCGTCACTCCTTGATGATTGGGGGGCTAATCCATCAGCCG
This sequence comes from Marinimicrobium sp. UBA4509, assembly GCF_002388575.1. NCBI lineage: Bacteria > Pseudomonadati > Pseudomonadota > Gammaproteobacteria > Cellvibrionales > Cellvibrionaceae > Marinimicrobium > Marinimicrobium sp. UBA4509. The sequence continues at coordinate 5,310 of NZ_DGMV01000086.1, read as the reverse complement.
CGATCTTAAGGGGGGTGTCGAATTACCGACAAGGAACCGGGTCACAGTTCACAACAGGGGCGTTCTTTTAATCCTCTTGTGTCAGATTATTCATCCATAACCGCTTACCAATGCGTCGCCACATGGGAAAGAACTTGAGCGCGTCTTCCAGAAACATCAGCGCATAGACAATCAGGAATGGCCAACCCAAGCCAAAGATGGCCAGAGCACACAGCGGAATCCCCACCCCCCACATGACCGACACATCGGTTATCAGTACGAAGCGATTGTCGCCACCGGCGCGCAGCACACCGATGATACGCATCATGTTGAATATCTTGACCCAGACCAACGCGCAGAAAATGCCCAGCGTCGTCTGAAGAAGCTCGGCCGTATCCTGCTCCACCTCACCAAAGGCACTCAGAATCCAGGGGCTGATCAACCACAGTGTCATCGATAAGGTCAGCACCAGTATCAACGTCAGGCGATCAAACACTTTATGCAGGCGCCAGGCCTCCTCGGTGTTGTCCGCCCCCAAGGTACGCCCGACCATGACCGCGCTGGCACTGGCCAGACCGACAAACAGCGCGAAAAACGCGCTTTCAATGGGCACGATCACCCCCATCACCGCCAGGGCGTGGGTGCCGGTAAACCCGGTCATCACATGGTAGGTGGCATTCCCCAGCCCCCAAAGCCCATAGTTGGCCACCAGGGGCAGGGAGAAGGCGAGAAAGCGTCGGGCGGGTTGCCAGGCGAGCGCCGTTTTGAATTGCGCCCAGCGCAACGCAAAGCCGTGTTGACGGCCGTACACCCAGGCGAGGATGAACGACAGTTGGCAGAGGCGGGCAATCAGCGTGCCCCAGGCGGCCCCCGCGACCCCCAGAGCAGGAAAGCCGAAATGACCGAAGATCAGTATATAGTTGAGTGCGACATTGATCAGAATGGATAGCGTGCCCGCCACCAGCGGCATGCCGGTATTACCCAGAGCCCGAAGCGATGCTTCGTAAATGGCAATCCACTGGGTCAACAGCAGCGCCGGAGCAGTAATCACCAAATAGCGGGCGGCGAGCGCCACCACTTCCGCATCCGGGTTGAGCCAGCCGAGCCAGATATCCGGGCGCACACCAAACAGCAGCAGAAACGGCACCATGGTCAGGGTACCCACCATCAGGGTAACGCCGAGGGTACGCTGGCAACTGGCGAATTTACCGGCACCACTGTATTGCGCCACCAGCACACTGCAACCCGTCGCCAGGCCACTCATCAATACCAGCAACAGGAAGTGCAACTTGGCCGCCAGGCCCACGGCGGCGATCGCCTCGGAGCCCAGCCGGCTGACCATCACCACATCGGCCATGCCCAGCAGCGATTGCAGAAGCATCTGCAAGGCGACGGGCAAAGCCAGCAGAAGGACCGTCCACCAGAACTGACGGTTATCCGGGCGTAGCTCTGTCGTCATTTCGGCGATGGTCCTGAACTCTGGGTACGGCGGGCGTTCTTCTGCAACCAGCGGTCAAGCTGGTCGGCAAACTGCTTGCGATCGGTCTGGGAAAATCCGGAGGGTCCGCCGGTCACTTCACCGGTGCTGCGCAGCTCTTCCATGAGGTTGCGCATGGCCAGACGCTGGCGAATGTTTTCCCGGGTGAAAGGCTGGCCGCGCGGGCTCATGGCCACCGCCCCGTTTTCCACCACCTCCGCCGCCAGGGGAATGTCCTGGGTGACCACCAGATCACCCGGTTGCAGCAGGCGCACAATCTCATTGTCGGCCACATCAAACCCGGCCATCACCTGCCGGGTTTTAATAAAGGGAGAGGGGGGCACACGAATGCCCTGGTTCGCCACAAAAGTGGTGGTGATTTTCCAGCGATCCGCAGCCCGACAGAGAATGTCTTTCACGACCACCGGACAGGCGTCGGCATCAACCCAAATTGGCATAATGTCACTCACGATAAATGATCAGCCGCCATTGTAGGCAGTGTCCCGCGCTTTCACCAGCTCGCGTTACCAGAAAGCGTTGCGCCTTGACCCACGGCAGTTTAGGCTTTGCGCTCAGGATTTTGATAAACCATTACAAGGAGCACCCCGCCATGTTTTACCGTCTCATCCACGCCCTGCTGCTCAGCTCTGCGCTGGCCGCCGTAAGCATCGCCCAGGCAGACACCGCGCTCTATACCATCAGTAAAGGTGATCAGAGCTTTTTCCTCGGTGGCACCATCCATCTGTTACACCCTGACGACTTCCCACTGCCCGCCGAATTTGACGCCGCCTACGCCCAAGCGGACGCCCTCTATCTGGAAACCGACCTCGGGGTCATGCAGGATCCGGCCTTTGGCCAGAAAATGATGCAGGTCATGATGTACCCGCCCGGCAAAACCCTCAGTTCCGAGCTCAGCCCGGAGGTATGGAAAGAGCTACAAAGCTATTCCCAGGCGAACCAGTTCCCGGTACAGCAGTTCATGGGGTTCGATCCCGCGTTTGTCAGCATGGTAATGACCGTGATGCTCGCCCAGAAGAACGGCATTCAGGAGGGCGTTGACGCCTACTTCTACCAGAGAGCACAACGCGATAACCTGCCAATGGGCGAACTGGAAACGGCCGAGCAGGTGCTGGATTATATGAAGGTGATGACCGGCCACGACGGCGACGCCATTATTCAGGCAACCCTGACCGACCTCAAGCGCTTTGACCAGCTGATGACCGACATGGTCAATGCCTGGCGTACCGGGGACCTGGAAACACTGGACCGGGAAATGGCGCAACCGATGCGGGAGCAGGCCCCCGGGATGTATCGGACGCTGATGACCGAGCGCAACAACGATTGGCTCCCGGTGCTGGAGTCCCTGTTTGAGCAGGAAGGCACCGAACTGGTTCTGGTGGGCTCGCTGCATCTGGCTGGAGATGACGGCTTGCTGAACGCGTTGGAACAGAAGGGCTACGCGGTAACCTCCTATACGGTCAACACCGACTAGCTCTGTCCTTGTAGAACCCGGCGCCAACAGGCGATTTTTTGCGTCGGGTCACTTTACAAAACCCGCCCCCGTCAATGACACCCCATTAAACAACGTCAATGATGGCGCGGGTTTACCCGCCTTGGCACAGTCCCTGCTTTATTACCTGCGATGCCGAATGTTCGAGCCTCGGCACGGACACAATACGCTGTTCGATTCAAGTAGGTACCTATCATGAACATTTTATCAAAAGGAATTCGTGTTGCTCTGGCCACGGTTATGGTGGCATTTGCAGGCCATGCACAGGCGCTGCCTTTGGGCCCCGGAGATGCGGATTGGGAGTACAACTCCGAGAAAAACAACTCTAACCTGAGCGGGACGACCATTGCCGGCATCGTGGGCACGGACTCCATCCTGGAGCTGTACTACAAAGCGAATGTCGACGAAGGGAACGAAGAGGGCAGTTTCACCAGCTCCTATAACACCGTGTTTTCCGGCGACCCCAATAACGCTCTGATCACTTATGTTGGCGGCCCATCAATTGTTTGTCCGGAATGTTATTTGATCGTCAAGGACGGTAACCAACCCCAGTATCTGTTCAATCTCGCAGACTGGGACGGCATGGAAAGCCTCGACCTGCAAGGTTTTTATCCTGGCAACGGCGCCATCTCCAATGTCGCCATCTGGGGTAAAACCGGAGTCAGCGTACCGGAGCCCAGCGCTCTGATACTGATGGGATTGGGATTGATCGGCTTGGGAATGGCCCGGCGCCGGGTAGCCCGCTAAGGAGAAGCTAATCAGCAAGGAGGATTACCCAGATCAAGGATGATGCATCTTCTACGAAAAAGCCCGCAAGGAACTGCGGGCTTTTTTCTTTTGGGGTTGGCGTTTGATCCGTTTTCAGAACGCCATGGACTTGCAGTCGTCCCGAGCCACCTGTTTGTAAAAATCCCCCATGCCCCCCATTCGGGTGCCGTCGAGAATCTGGCCGTCCCCGATACCCCGAGCTTCGGCGCAGGGCTTACAGACAATAATCTCCGCGTTCTCGTGCGCAAACACCTCGGCAAACTTGGCCGGCGGACCGCAGGGCACCACCTTCTCATGGCAGCCCGGAACCGCCAGGGTCACCGCATCGTGAAACAGAATCAGGGTGACGGTATCACCGGCTTCCAACGCCGTGTTGGCAAATATGAAGGGAATCGCCGCCCGGGTGGTATCGCTCGGCCCCCATGTAGTGGAAATGGCATAGTGCATGTTCTACTCCTGATTTGAAGAAAGGGCATCAGGTAGATAAGGGACGCTGCCTCATCATCCCCGATGGATGCGTTGCGCATGTTGGTATAGCTAGTAGACCACGGGAACCACCGCAGGTGTCAATAGAGTGGACACAGCAAAAAATGGCGACTCGTCCATGGTGGAACACCCTCGAACGCGCTACCCTATAGGCCTTTGCCTGCATCGGTAGAGGCCCGACTTTGGACACCAGACCCCACGTCGCATCCCTGGATGAAGTACTGGACCGGGTGGCAGACATCTGCGATCACCGGCCGAGAGTTTCCATCGACGCCATCATGGACGCCATCGGCCAACGTTCCTTTGGCCCGGTGTTGCTGCTGATTGGCCTGATCGTACTCGCCCCCATCATTGGCGATATTCCCGGCGTACCCACCCTGTGCGCACTGATGGTGCTGACCATCTCGGTACAGCTTCTGCTGCACAAGGAACACTTCTGGCTGCCCCGATGGATACTGGCCCGCTCGGTCACCACCGCGCACCTGCTCAGAGCCATCCGGGTATCGCGTAAACCGGCCCGTTTTATCGACCGGCTGGTCAAGCCCCGGTTGATCTTCCTGATTCGCGGCTACATTCCCATGCGCTGTGTCGCGCTATCCAGTATGGCCGTGGCACTGATGATGCCGCTGATGGAATTTATCCCCTTCAGCGCCAACCTGGCCGGGGCGGTGCTGACCTTTTTCGGACTGGCCATTATCGGCCGGGATGGATTGCTGGCACTGTTGGCTTTTGTGTTTACCGGGGCCAGTGGGGCGGTGATTGGCTGGGCATTCTTGGGGTAGGCCTGCCTACAGCCCCTATCTGCTACACTCGATCTCTTCCAATCACGCAACCTCAGTGCCTGACCATGACCCTGTTTCAAGCCTCCGAACTCGAGCGCGCCGTTCACGTTTCCCGACTACAACCCGAGGATCCACTGGGCTGCACCATTCAGCGACCTTTTGAACTGGACGGATTTGAGTGGCCCACCGCCGAGCATTACTACCAGGCCATGAAGTACCCGGGACGAAAGCGGTTTGATGACATTCGCCAGGCGGCGACTCCCGAGCAGGCAAGACGCATCGGTCGCGGCTGGCTCAAGCGACCCCGC
>NZ_DGMV01000030.1:3766-4247 GCF_002388575.1 Marinimicrobium sp. UBA4509 | reverse complement strand
GGATGGGTTCACGGCGTGTCTTGCAACAACACCCCGGGGATCGACCCGGCGCTAGAGGCACCTAAACCACAGGACCATCTACATGACGCCCGACAAAATCCTGCTCCACAAGAAATCCCGCCAACTGGAACTCACCTACGGCGACCAAAACTACCGCCTGGACGCCGAGTACCTGCGTGTCCACTCGCCGAGCGCCGAAGTGCGCGGCCATCACGGTCAGGGCGGGCAACTCCCGTTCGGCAAAAAACAGGTCGCCATTGCCCACATCGAAGCAGCCGGCAACTACGCCCTGCACATCGTTTTCGACGACGGCCACGATTCTGGCATCTACACTTGGGATTATCTGCACGATTTATGTGTCAATAAAGAAACCCATTGGCAGAAATACCTGGACGATTTACACCAACAGGGTAAATCCCGGGATCCCGACACACAGATTGTAAAATTGATGTAGTAGCGGTAGGTCGGATTAGCGAAGCGT
>NZ_DGMV01000030.1:2543-3660 GCF_002388575.1 Marinimicrobium sp. UBA4509 | reverse complement strand
ATTAGCGAAGCGTAATCCGACACTTTACCGACGGCCTTGAAGACAAGTGACAAGGCAATCCTTCGTTCAACCTACGATACTAAAGGGTAGCCCGGCGTCTGCAGGGCCTATCGGTCAGAGACCCGCCGTGAATACAGTCCTACGCGCTCCCGGCGCTTACGGACACTTCCCACATCCATGTGGGTCGTCCACGTAAGCTTCTCGTCGACATCCATGTCTCCGAGAGTCTCTGAACGATAGACCCTGCAGCCACCTCAGTGCCATTAGCGCACGTAGGTGGAAGAGTGTGAACCTACCCATGAAGCCACGTTGTCGGTCGGAGTTTCTACCAACACGCAGCCAGAACAGGACTCAACAATGAATCGTTTGACTAGACTATCTTTCGTTTTCATCTTGCTGGCCGTCATCACCGCCTGCGCCGGCCCCAAGGTCTCACAGGACTATAACGAAGACACCGAATTTGATCCCGGCTGGGGCCGCTATGAATGGCGCGGTGGCACGTCGCAGATCGACGGAGTGTCCCACAGTCGGTTGCAGCGCATCACCGAGCAGGCGATGGTGCAACGCGGTTACCGGCTTGATCCCGACAACCCCCAGTTTTATGTCAGCGTCAGCGGCACCACGCGGGCCGCGGTGGGTGGCGGCAAGTCGGTGGGCATTTCCATCGGGTTGCCCGTGGGTAACAGCGGCAGTATCGGACTTGGGGGCAGCAAAAGCCTGGAAGACCGCAAGCAGGAGGGGGTGATCATTGTGGATATCACGGATGCCGAGAGCAATGAGCTGGTCTGGCGTGGTAGCGCGGAAGGGATTGCCTTGCGGGATTTTGAGTTGGCGCGAGAGCAGCAGTTACGAAAAGTCATTGGTCGGTTATTGGCGCAGTTTCCGCCGGAATAACGTTGAGCCGCTCGGCTTCGGTACTTCGGAGTATAGGGCTGCGGGAGGGTGTCCCTTTCCGAGACACGCCGTGAACCCATCCATGGGGGCTCGATCACCCGCCGTCCAGGCGGGTGACGGTCTCGGAAAGGGACACCCTCCCTCCGCTGTGCCAAATTATCGTTCCGGGAAATAGCACCTGGGTAACGGTGAATGCGCTTCGCTCCGATACGTCGGACCGATC
>NZ_DGMV01000030.1:637-2326 GCF_002388575.1 Marinimicrobium sp. UBA4509 | reverse complement strand
AAGTTCCCCTCCCCGGCCCGGGCGTGACGCTTCCCTGCGCTTGAAAATTAAAAGGGCTTTCCTCTCTACAGTTCGTCGCGGAATTGCATGGAGTGTAGGCGGGCGTACTGGCCGCCGGCGGCGAGGAGTTCGCTGTGGCTGCCGACTTCCAGAATTCGGCCTTCTCCCATCACCACAATCCGGTCCGCCCGTTCGATGGTGGACAGGCGGTGCGCTACCACGAACGTGGTGCGGTTTTTCATCACCTGCTCCAGCGCCGCCTGAATATGACGCTCTGACTCCGTATCCAGGGCCGAGGTGGCCTCATCCAGAATCAGGATGGGGGCGTCTTTGAGAATGGCGCGGGCGATGGCCAAACGCTGACGCTGCCCGCCGGACAGACGTGCGCCGCTCTCACCGATCAGAGTGTCGTAGCCCTGGGGTAACTGCTCGATAAACTCGTGCGCATGAGCCGCTTTGGCCGCTTCGCGCACTTTCTCCGGGTCCGTGGCCGCCAGCGCGCCGTAAGCGATGTTGCCCGATACCGAATCATTGAACAGCACCACGTTCTGATTGACCAACGCCACCTGCTCGCGCAGGTTATCCAACCGGTAGTCTTCCAACGGGTGGCCGTCCAGCAGAATGCGGCCTTCACCCGGATCGTAAAAACGGGTCAGCAGGCTCACCAGGGTGGATTTGCCGCTGCCGGAGCGTCCCACCAGGGCAATGACTTCGCCCGGTTTCACATCCAGATCAATGTGTTGTAAAACCCAGTCGTCACTGCTGTCGTAACGGAAGCTGACGTCCTCAAAACGCACCTCGCCCTGGGCTCGCTTGACCGTGCGATCACCGGTATCTTTTTCCGTCGGTTCATCCAACAACTGAAAAATACTGTCCGCCGCCGCGACGCCTTTCTGAATGGTGGGAACGACTTCACTCAGTTGGCGTAGCGGTTTCAACACCAGGCCCGCGGCCGTGAAATAGGCAATAAAAGCACCCGGATCATTGATCTCCATCACCGTCAGGGCGACATAGAGCATCAGCCCCATTGAGAGCGCGACCAACATTTGCATAATCGGGGTATTGAGAGAAGAGGTGAACACGATTTTCATGTTTTGCAGATAGTTGCGCCAGCTGGCCTGATTGAAGCGACGCTTTTCATACTCTTCGCCGCCAAAGCTGCGCATGACCCGATAGCCATGGATCATCTCGGAAGACACCTGGGTAATGTCCCCCATACTGTGCTGCACCTTGGCACTCAAACGACGCAGGCGCTTACCGACATACCCGACAATGCCTGCAATCAACGGCGCCACCAGAAGCAATAGCAATGTCAGCTTCCAGTCTTTGTAAAGCAGGAAGCTCATCAGCGCGAGTACGGTAGCGCCTTCGCGAATCAGTATTTTCAGGGCATCGGTTGCCGCCGTCGTCACCCCATTGACGTTATAGGTGATCACCGACATCAGGTGCCCGGAACTGTGCCGATCAAAGTACTGACCGGGAAGCAGGGCCATATGATCAAACAGACTGACCCGCAGTTTGTGCACGATGCGAAAGGCCAACTGCGAAATGAAATAATTCCCGAGAAAAGCCCCGACACTGCGAAAGAAAACAATGCCCACAATAATGAGCGAGGGCATATAGGCCGGACCGCGCCCACCGGATGCGGGGGCGGAAGCGTCGGCTGACGCCTGGCCACTGACCAAGGGG
>NZ_DGMV01000030.1:0-526 GCF_002388575.1 Marinimicrobium sp. UBA4509 | reverse complement strand
ACTGACCAAGGGGTTCGCCAAATAGGCAGACTCACAGTTTTCTTCAGCGCCAATAAAGTCCAGCAGATATTCCATGAACTGGGCCATGGCCGGCTGGGAGGCGGAGTAGATGACAAAACCAAAGACGCTGATGGCAAATAACACCCAATAGGGTTTGATATAGGCCAGTAAGCGAAGATACACCTTGAGGGAAGCGGTATCGGTCTGCCGCAGCGTGTCTCGGGAATGAGGGTCGTGAGAGAGCGGCGTGCCTTTATCGCTCATGATGCAGGGGGTCCTCCTGAAGCGCGCCCTGCGGAGAGGGCGCGTTTTGGATCAGCGGTTCAGCCAGCCACCGGTGCCAGCCATTCGGTGTGGCCGGACAACTTGCCCTTGACCGCATCGAAGTAGAGTGACTGCAGCTGGGTGGTGATCGGGCCGCGACGACCCTCGCCAATCACCCGACCGTCCAGCTCACGAATGGGCAGAACCTCGGCCGCGGTACCGGTAAAGAAGGCTTCATCGGCAATGTAGACTTCATCCCGGG
>NZ_DGMV01000042.1:0-4567 GCF_002388575.1 Marinimicrobium sp. UBA4509 | reverse complement strand
CCGTGGTCGAACCACAGGCAGGTAATGAAGTTGGTCATATCGGCTCCTATTGTGTCAGTTATTTTCTCGCGCCCACCAGGGAGAACATGGCCCCCTGTGGATCGACCCCTTTGACCATGAATTCTCCACCGGGAATTTCTTCGGGCCCGAGCGTGATCTGTCCGCCGTTGTCGGTGACGGCCTTGCAGGCGAGGTCAATGTCGGCGCAACGGAAGTAGTACTGCCACATCGGTGTGGGCATGTCCTCCGGTTTGGGCATGATGGCGCCGATCACGCCGTTGTGGCGGATGAATTCGTACGAGCCCATGGGGCCCATGTCCATTTCGCCGTCTTTGGTCCAGCCAAACGCCTTGAAGTAGAAGGCCTTGGCTGCTTCCGGGTCAGTGGTAATCAGTTCATTCCAGGCACAGTGGCCCACGCGGGGTTTGTCGAAGGCGAAAGCCAGGCTGACTTCTTCGCTGCTGCCTTTCATGACATAAAAGGGGGTGCCTTGCGGGTCGCTGACCATGGCCAATCGGCCGACGTCGGGAATGTCGGTCGGGGGCATCTGCACACTGCCGCCCATCTCGGTGATGTTGGCCACGGCCTGATCAACATCCTCCACGGCTATATAGCCCAGCCACACGGGCTTGGCACCGCCCCGGCACATTTCTTCGGTCAGTTGCATTAGGCCGCCGACCTCTCGCTGGTCTCCCGTGTCCTCGTCCCGGGCGCTGAGAATGCGGTAGTCCATAGTGGGCTGCCCGCTGTCGGTGGCCTGCCAGCCCAGAATCGCGCCATAGAAGGCGAGCGCCGCATCGCTGTCGGTGGTGAGCAGTTCGTACCAGATAAATTCGCCGTGTCGGTTGGGCATGGTTTTCTCCTTGGGATCATAAGATGGGTCGTTCATTACTTGGTCGATGCCCGATCGGTGATTTCGACAGGATCACCATAGAAAATACTCATCGACCGACCTGAACCGATAGCCTAAAAACAAGTTTTCAAGTGCGACGAATGAATGTCGGGCAAGAGGATAAGCCACTAAGGGCGTCTTCCTGACGTTGATCGAGCGTCAATCTATTTGCCGGGGTGTACGGAGTAGGATAGACCCTACGCGCCGAGAGCGCCTATTCAAGATCCGTGGTAGGCTTTTACGTTCGTTGGGCGCCAAAACGTCATCGCTACGCTTTGGGGGCTATCCAGCGACCTGATACAAACAATAAAAGGCAATGGAGACTCTTGAATGAGAAAAACTAACGGTCAATCCTCACTCCTTTCCCTAACTATCTCGGCAATGCTTATGTTCTGGAGCCTGAACGCGGCGGCTGAACCCGTCGGCCAATTCGAACACCACACCGATATCGGCCCGGTGAAGCATGCTGGCGGCCTGGAATACGCACCAGACAGCCAGCATTACGTCATCTCCGGTTCGGGTGCCAATATGTGGTCCGATCAGGATGAGCTGCACTACGCGTGGAACCAGATGGCGGGCGACTTCATCGTGCGCGCCCAAGTGGCGTTTATCGGCGAGGGGGTGGACCCACACCGAAAGGTGGGCTGGCACGTGCGCGAGGGTCTTGAGCCGGACTCGGCCAATGTCCACGCCACGGTGCATGGCGATGGCCTGACGTCGCTACAGTTCCGCTCCGCCAAAGGAGCGCAAACCGAGGAATACCGTCTGAAGGTTCAAGGGCCTGAGGCGATTCAGCTGGAGCGCCGGGGCGATACGTTCATCATGTCTTCGGCAAAGTTCGGGGAGCCCTTCCATGTCACCCAGGTGTCCCATCTGGATTTTTCCGATGAGGTCTATGTGGGGCTCGCCATGTCCGCCCACGACGCCGATGAAGTCGAGAGCGCACAGGTATCCAATGTTCGTATTATCCGGCCAGCCGCGGACGACTTTGTGCCTTATCAGGACTATATCGGCAGCAACCTCGAAGTGATGGATATGGAGACCGGGAATCGGCGTATTCTTCACCGCTCGCCGGTCTCCCTGCAGGCTCCCAACTGGACCCACGACGGCCAGTATCTGATCTACAACTCTGAGGGCCTGCTTTACAAGTACGACCTGGAAACCGGCCAGGTAAGCGAACTGAATACCGGCTTTGCTGATCAGAACAACAACGATCATGTGCTGTCCTGGAGCGGTAAGGAGATTGCCATCAGCCATCACGCCGAATCCGAAGACGGGCGTTCAACGATCTATACGCTGCCTCTGACCGGTAGTGACCAGCCCCGACAGATCACCCAAAAAGGCGCCGGGCATTCGTACCTGCACGGTTATTCACCGGACGACAAAACACTGGTGTTTACCGGTCACCGAAAGGACAAGTACGACATCTATACCGTCGACATTGCCACCGGCGAGGAAACCCAGCTGACCGACACGGCAACGCTGGACGACGGCCCGGAGTACAGCCCGGATGGACAACACATTTACTTCAACTCCAACCGCACCGGTACCATGCAACTGTGGCGAATGAACGCGGACGGGTCCAATCAGGAGCAGTTGACCTTTGATAGGTACAACGACTGGTTTCCGCACGTTTCACCCGACGGTAAAAGCCTGGTGTTTCTGTCCTACCACGATGACGTGGACTCGGCTGATCACCCTTTTTACCGCCATGTTTACCTGCGCCAGATGCCGATCGAGGGCGGCGAGCCGACGATTATCGCTTACGTCTACGGTGGTCAGGGCACCATCAATGTGCCCAGTTGGTCACCGGATGGTAAGAGTATCGGGTTTATCAGCAACACCAGGCTCCCGGGGGGCCAATAGGCTCGGCGGGGAGGTCCTATGCAACGCACGCTATTGATCATCGGCATTCTATTGATTCTGGTCGCTCTGGCCTGGCCCTGGTTGAAGCATCTGCCGTTGGGCCGGCTACCGGGCGACATTGTGATTGAGCGCCCCGGCTATACCTTCTTCTTTCCCATTACCACGATGATTCTGGTGAGCCTGGTCCTGTCGCTTATCGCGATGTTCTTCCGCCGTTGACCGGCCGTTAATCCACTGGCCGGGAATTTCAGGACGGTTCGATCCTCTTGCGTGGATCCCCCGTGTTGCCACTATGCCCTCGGGGGAACTTTCACAGCACCTGCCAGTCCGTGAAGGACCGACCATCATGCAAGTCGTTTTATGGATCAAGATCTACCGGTAAAGGATTTTTGCCCTCTGCATCTGGCTTCCCTGGCCCAGGCTGGCACTTTAAGCGAGGATAAACCTGCGCGCCAAGGCGCCAGAAAGACTCTGTGGTTGACCTTACTGGCCTCCCTGCTGGTCCACGCCATTCTGCTGACACTATGGACGCCCCAGCCAAAAGATGTGAAATCGATAGCTCCCGCGCCGAACCTGCGCATCACTGTCAGCACCGCCGTGACAGACACTGCAACGGCAGAAACCGCGCCGGAGCATGAGTCGCCGGCGGTCGAAGAGCCCATCACATCAGGGCTGCCCCCACCCCCTGAAAACACAACCATGGCAGCAACAGAAAACGTTACCAGGGAAAAACCCCGGATTGACCTTCACGCTCTGGAGATACCGTCGCACCCCCTACCTGCTACCAGCGAGTCATCCACCGGCAATGTGTTTCACCCGGGCCTCAGGAGGCAAATCAGAGACGCCCGGACCAGACGCGAACGCTTGCGCAACACCGGGAAGTCCGAGCTCCACAGTTGGCAGGATGCCTCTGGCAGAACCTGGGTAGACCTTGGAGATGGCAGGTGTATGCGTAGCGCAGGTGACACGTGGGGAGCAACCGGCTGGGAATTGCCGTCCCGCTGTAAAGATCAACTAACCGAAGGAGAGAGTTTGCTGCGCTCTATGCAAGAAAGACTGGATAGCCAGTAATCGAATAGCTCACTTTTCATTTGACGGCCCCTCCACCGACTCATAAAGCGGCAAAGGTTGCAAGGAGGCCGGCAGTTACTAATATGACCGATGCCACACAAATCACGCCCAATAGAATTAGCTCGATGTAACAGCTTATAAAGATCCCTTTACCAACCGGGAGTGGAGTGTCCACCCCCTTGAATCTTTTGTGTTTGGCTAGACGGGGCCAAGTGATCAGTAGAATGTACATCAAAGCCTTGATCATGCTGAATGGCCAAACGCTGAATACCGGAAGCTCTTTCTTATGAAAGTAAGGCTCTTTGAATAGAATGGGATCCAATCTCACAAGCAAAATATAGTGTAACGAAAATCCTAGAACCACAAACAGGGGAAGAATCGGAATCATCACCCATATGCAGTACACAAAAACATTGCCTATTAACTCAGCCATTATTCACTCTCTGTAATCCCTTAACACCGTAAAAATATCATCTTATTGCCGGATCACTCGGTGCCTCTTTTACCAGATATGGCTGCTTCTGAGGGCTTACTGATCCATAGTAGCGCTTGACGATAGCATTGAGCCTATCAACGGGACGTATGCGGTAGACAATCGTGTCGGTTTCGACGGAAGTAGCGGGATGGTTCATGATTTCTCCTTGTCAGGCTGTCCCTACGACGTTGAATCCTGCTAAAACTAGCAAATGCCATAGTCCTGAGCAAGTCATTTTGCTTAGGGACACTCTGATTAATTCC
>NZ_DGMV01000002.1:0-13394 GCF_002388575.1 Marinimicrobium sp. UBA4509 | reverse complement strand
CCTAAAACACTTGACCACTACAACCGCGCTTGGGATCTCGGAGGGGCCAAGGTTTCAGAAAGCATTGGCGAACGAGGGTTTCTATTTAAATGGTGTCTTTAATGCTCCTCCAAAGCTACTGACTAGATCCGCCATTCGGCCAGTAATTGTCGCGTTTAGTCGACAAGATCGTTCGAGCCTTTTTGTTGCTGAGTTGGGGGATGAGAGCCAAGCTGTCGAAATCGCTCAAGCGTTTAGTCGGGGCGATGAGCCGGAGTCGAATTCTCTGTATGAAGGAATGTCGCTTGCGGATGGGAGATTTGATGGCTTCGAAAGCTTGAAGGCGCGGCTTCAGATTGATCGCCTCAAGACCCAATATAATGACTACAAGAGCTTTGCGCTAGGTGAGGTCTCTCTTGAAATAAATTCGGTTCGGTCCAGAGAGTCGTTCGAGCATAAGGACAATTCGATTTATGTGCCAACTGTCGGGACGTCCCTCGTTACCGACAACCTCTCATCGGTGACGATAAAGCATCACAACCTCATTCAGGTTGTTTTGTCGGATGCAGTCAATAGTCAGTACGCTACAGCCTCTTTCGCTCCGAGCTAGGCCTTTTGATATTGCGATCTCTGACGCGTGGGACAGTAATACCGCGGATAACAAAATCTGATCTTTCTCAAGCGCAATTTGCAGTTCCAAGCTTAAAGGAACAGGAGGAAATTGTGCGCTCGCATAGCCAGCTTCAAGCGTTGAGAACGGCTATTGCGAACTTTCAAAGAGAACTCGCTCTGAATCCCGGACGTGCCTCCGCAATCCGGGGGCAAGTAGACGGTATGCTGGAAACGATTGGCGGTCTTACCGAAGCAGATAAGGTCATGAGCTTGGCTCGGGAGGGAGAGTCTGAAACCCTTGAGTTTAAGGAAAGTTTCAGCCTTGATGTACGAAAGGGAACAAAGGAAAAGTACATCGAGCTTTCAGCACTAAAGACAATAGTTGCGTTTCTTAATACGAATGGGGGAGTCCTTTTGATTGGCGTGGCTGACTCGGGAGACATTCCTGGGGTTAGGTGCGAGGTGGAAAAGTTTCACAAGAGCACAGATGCATTCCTGCTACATTTTAAAAACCAGCTTAAGCAACGAGTAGGCGAACAAAATTACCCTTATATTAATCATCGACTGGTGGGGCTCGGTAATGCTAATGTGTTGATGGTTGACTGCAAACCAGCGACCTCTCCGTGCTATCTCGACGGTAAAGAGTTTTATGTTCGCACAAACCCAGCTACGGATAAGCTTGAAGGGCCGAAGCTCGTCGAGTATGTGCAAAATCACTTCAAAAAATAAAATCGTATTATAAAAAGTCAGTTATCACGACAACTTTTCCGTTGCTGCTACGCCCTCATTGCATAGTTACGCGTGTTGGCGGCGCCAGTAAAATCAAAAAAGAGATTGATGAAATAATGTTAAAAAACCGCCAGTTCGATAAGTAGATAACCCCCTCTAGCGTTTTATTTCTGAATTGGTGTCGTTGTCGGATTTGGTGCTTTGTGTTTACAGGGTTTTCGGCAAACAGTGTTGCTCATCAGGGAGCCGGTTATGACAAAAGATGACATAGAGCTGTACCTAAAAGCTAAAGACAAATTCTCCTACGCAAACGTCATATACGCGCTGGCGGTACTGATTGCGGCAATGGCGGCTTTGTCGACCTTCCTGCCGGACTTTCATGATTACACGAAGTATTTAGTGTTGGCGGCGTTCATTATGGGAACCTCCACATACGGCGCAGACTCGCATCGCTATGTCTCAAGGGCAACGCTGCTAAAAGTTCTGGAGCGACAGATCAACGCCGACCCAGAGGCGCTGGAGTACATCGCGCAAAGAAAAGCCCGTTAGTCGCCTCTCTCCATTCCGGACTTAACGTTGGTGACGCTTGACGCTTTGATGTCATGACGCTATAGTGCGTCAATGTCGTTATATCTGGAGAATTCCATGAGCGAGCCATCAAAGCGTTCTACGGTTTATTTTGACCCTCAGTTACATGCGGCGCTGCGGCTGAAGGCGGCGCATACGCACCGCTCCTTATCCGATATCGTTAACGATGCGGTTCGGGCGGCATTGGCGGAGGATCAGGAAGACTTGGCCGCGTTTGAAGAGCGGGTGTCTGAACCAACCATGAGCTATGAGGCGTTGCTGAACGATTTGAAGGCTCATGGCAAACTATAAGCTTGTTTTCAAGAAATCCGTTTCGAAAGACCTTCGCTCAATCCCCAACAAAGATGTTGCTCGCATTCTTCAGCGCGTGGAGGCGTTGCAGGATGATCCTCGCCCAATCGGCAGTGAAAAACTCTCGGGACAGGAGCGTTATCGAATCCGGCAGGGTGTGTACCGAATTATCTATGAAGTGGTGGATGAGCTTCTTGTCGTAACGGTTGTGAAGGTTGGCCATCGAAAGCACATCTACAAGCGCGGTTGACGCCGCCATCAATTGCCATTCCTTCCGTCGCGCAATTGATGGCGGGTACACGCTGAGCGTTGCCAGGTTGGCAGCGCCGTCAGTTAGAACACGTAAATAAACCCAACCCCCACTTCGGCTTCATAGTCACTACGCGCGATCGGACTATCTTGAATATCACTACTGAAATGCTCATAGAGCACTTCGCCGAAGATCTGCCAGTTCTCACGGATGTAGTTGCGGTAGCTGTAATTCAGCCCAATTGAGCGAAAGCCGCCACTCAGTTCCGTCTCGGCCAGTCCCGAGGCGGCGGACTGCGCGGGGGTTATGCCGAACTCGGTATTGGCGAGGTCGCTGTCGTGGTACACCGCTACAATCGCCAGTTCAGAGCCGGTGCCGTCCATCTGGTCGCCGAAGCGGCGGCCCACGCCGAAGATGCCCAGGGTTCCGTTGTCGCTGGTCACCAATCGGCCATCGAGCCAGTAACGCCAGTCGGCATCGAACGCCCGGCGCGCTTGCAACGCAAATTCCATTGACTCATCGGTAGCGCCGAGGCCATCCAGCCGGCCGTCATCGGAGTCGCTTTCCTCTCGACCTTCTTCGAAGCCCACAACGGCCTCAAATAGCCAGGTGTCTGAGCGAAGACCACGCCATCCAAGTGCCTCTCCGGCCCAGAAGAAAATATCGTCGTCGTTGCGCCATTGCACCGCGCCTGCGGGGTCGACTTCGACGCCGAATTCATCGGACCCTTCGTAGGCCGTTTCGTATTCAACAGCCAGGCCAAGGCCGAAGGCGAAGCCATCTTCACCCTGGGTGAAGTCGTCAATCGAGGGCAGGGGCACCAGGGCGGTGTTTCCGTCCTGCGCCAGTGCGGGTTGCAGAAAAAGGGCCTGTAGGAGCGCGGCCGATAGTAAAGCTGTAGACGTTTTCATGTAAGTGTCCCCCCGTATGTAATGGCATAGCACGATTGCTCAGACGACACGACTTTTACGTACGATTTTTGGGAAAAGATTACCTGCCATTACTTCTTTCAGTGTATACCAGGGTAGGGCCGTCGGCTGGGAATCGAGCGCAGAGGGGAGGTCGGGCCAGGGAGGTGTCGGGCGGGTGCAAGATCAGTGTCTGGCCTGATAACTGGCCCGACTTATACGCTACAGTTATCTGTATGCGGTTCCGGAACGTAAACAGAGCCAGCAAGTCATTCAATCGGAGTCTGATGTGAACCAACCTGTATCCAAGCCGGAATCACCGCACCGCCTTCCCTGTCGTGGCTGTCTGCCGACCTGCAAGAACTTTGATCGCTGTGAGGGCAAGCCCTGGCGGGTGTTTGTGCCGCCGGCTCCCAAGAAGTAGCGCCGCATCCCTGCGGCGTGAAGGGGGAATCAGAACTGATAGCGGACCCGGCCAACCACTGAGCGGGCTTCGCCGGGGAAGCAGTCGCCCCGAGCCAGGCAAGTGGCTTGGAACTCTTTATCGGCGACATTGCGGGCGTTCAGGGTCAGGTCCCAGGGGCCGGTCTGGTAGCCGATCATCAGGTCGCCCAGGGTGTAAGAGGGCGTGCGGAGCTGATCGATGCCGTCCCAGCTCTCGCCCACGTAGCGAATGCCCGCACCGGCTTTGAAGCCTTCGAAACCGCCGGGGCGCCAGGTCAGCCAGGTGGACGCCTGCCGCTCCGGTACGCTGGCCAGTCGATAGCCTTCGGCGCTCTCGGTATCCAACTGGCTGGCGTTGAGCTCAAGGCTCAAGTCACCCATGAACACAATACCTTCCAGTTCCACACCGGTGATTGAAGCCTCGCCCCGTTTTTGCTGATACTCGCCCACCAGGGAGCTGGGGTCGTTCAGGTTGGACTGGGTGATGTCAAAGTAGGCCAGGGTGACCATGGCGGGGAAGTCACTGGGCTGATATTTGAAGCCGGCTTCCCACTGCTCGCCTTCCTGCGGTTCGAGCGGTTCGCCGCGACCGTTGGTTCCGATCACCGGATCGAAGGACTCGGCGAAGCTCACGTAGGGCGACAGGCCATTATCAAACTGATACAGGGCGCCGACACTGGTGCTGACCGCATCGTCACTCTGGGAGCTGGTGCCGCTGTTGGTTTCGGTATCGTCGAAACGTACCCCGGCGGTGATGCGCCAGTTGCCCACGCTGATCTGGTCATTGATATACAGGCCCAGGTCTTCGGTGGTGCTGTCCGGTGAAGCGGCGTAGGTAAACTCGCTGGCGGGGGGAATATTGCCGTATTGAGGATCAAACACGTTGATCCAGGTGCTGTCATCCAGCACGGCTCCGGTTGCCACATCGTAACCACGGGCATAGTCATAAAAGCCGCTTTCACCCAGAGTCACATCCTGATATTGGGTGCCGATCAGCACTTCGTGGAAGAGGGCACCGGTCTGGAAATTGGCGCGCAGGCGGGCGTCCAGTGCCGCCTGTTCCGAGGTGGACTTGCTGCCATAGAAGGAGCGCGGGACCAGCCCGTCGCCATACAGGCTGCCATCGGTATTGCGCACGTAACGGTCGCCGCCGATGAACGCGGTCCAGGCCTGCTGATAGTCGGCCTTCGCATCGGTGTAGCGGGAGGTCAGCTCCAGGCTCCATACCGAGTTGAATTGGTGCTCCGCCAGCAGGGTGAACGAGGTGGTCTCGGTGTCGTAGTAGTTGAAGTCCGGATCGCCGGTGTAGGTGTCGTTGTCGATAAACTGGCCGTTGGGTGCCGGCAGTAGGGTGCCATACACCGGCAGAAACTGGGCGCCGACGTCGCTGTCGGTCTCGGTGCGGTTGAGCAGGGCGGTGACCCGGGTCTGCTGACTCGGCTGCCAGGTGATCGACGGCGCGAATACCCGGGTATTTTCATCCACCTGATCCACCTGGGTGTCGGTATCGCGGTAGACCCCCACCACCCGATAGAGCCACTGTTCGTCAGAGTCCATGGCGCCGGTGCTGTCGAACGCCAATTGCTGGCGATCGAAGCTGCCCAGTTCGGCCAGGAGTTCGTGCGCGGAGTCGGCTTTGGGCAGCTTGCTTACCACATTGACAATACCGCCGGGAGAACCCTGGCCGTACAATACCGATGCCGGGCCTTTGAGTACTTCCACCTGTTCCAGGGTATAGACGTCCGGGCGGGTGTTATTGTAATTGCCAAACAGCGATTGCAGGCTATCCTGATACTGAGGCACGTCCAGGCCCCGCACCTTTACCCAGTCGCCCCGGGTGGCGAAGCCGTAGGTTTTGCCGTAAACACCGGAAGAGTAGGTGAAGACATCGTCCAGGGTGATGGCACCCTTGTCGATGATGTCCTGCAGCCCTTCAATCGACACCGAGCGGGCGGTTTCCATGATCGGGGTATCGGACTTCAGGGCGGAATAGCGGGACAGTTGCCCCGTCACCTGAATTTCCTGGATTTCAGGGGTAGCAGACTGGGCGTGGGTGTAGCCGGAAGCCAGCAGCGAGCCCACGGCAACGGCCAACAGAGAAGGACGGAACAAAGACACAGTAGTGATACTCCTAAGGTGTGTAGAACAGAAATACATGACAACGATGATGCAAATGATAGTGATTAACATTTAAAGGGTCAAGAGAAATGATTTCCTGCGCCAGTTTGATGTCGATGATTCAGAGAGGTGAGCTATGAAACTATGGAAGCTGTGCGCCACCGCGCCGCTGTTGGCCGCGCTGTCCGCCTGTACCACGACCGGTGAGTCGGTCCCGTCGTTTTATGACGTGCTGGCGGAGACGGCGGGGCAGAATGGCCGTGCCTGCGTCCGTCACAGTGATATCCGGGGCTATGGCGTTCTGGATCACGACGTGATTTCCATCGACGGGCGGCGCAATTATTACCTGGCCACCGTGATGCCGGGCTGCAACGCGCTGGATACCTCGCCGTCCGCGCTGTTTGAAGAGCGCTTCAGCGAGGTGTGCGGGGGCGGCATGCACAAGGTCTATGCCGGGGGTGATCACTGTACGATCCGCCAGATGTACGAGTTCGAGAACCGGGAGGCGGCATTCGAGGCGCACCGCAACGCCGTCGAGCGGTACGATGCGCTGCGCGAAGCCGCTGAGCAGGACTGATAGGCTCGGGGTTATTCCCCGTTGATCGGCCCCGGCGCTTTCTCGTGTTCTGACTGCTGCAGAGCCCAAAGCTCGGCGTAGCGCCCGCCGCGCTGCAGCAGTTGGGCATGATCGCCCTGTTCCACCAGTGTCCCTTCGTCCAGAACCAGAATGGTGTCGGCGTCGACGATGGTCGACAGCCGGTGGGCGATGACCAGGCTGGTATGCCCGGAAGACACTTCCCGCATGGCGGCCACAATGGCGGCTTCCGCGCGGGAGTCGAGGGCGGAGGTGGCCTCGTCAAAAATCAGAATCGGTGCGCCCTTGAGCAGCACCCGGGCGATGGCGATGCGCTGCTTCTCGCCACCCGAGACCTTCAGTCCCCGCTCACCAACCAACGTCTGATCCCCCTGGGGCAGGGCGGCAATAAAACCGTCCAGGTGGGCCATGCGAATGGCCCGATCAATGGCTTCATCCGAGGCCGATGGGTTACCGTAAGCGATGTTCTCCCGAATGCTGGTATTGAACAGAACCGTGTCCTGGGGAACGATGGCAATGGCACGGCGCAGGCTGTCCAGGGTCACTTCGCGAATGTCCTGGCCATCAATGGTGATGCGACCGTCATCGATGTCATAAAACCGGTACAGCAGTCGGGCTATGGTGCTTTTCCCGGCGCCCGAGGCGCCGACGATGGCGACCCGTTGCCCGGCCTGCACTTGAAAGTCCAGGCCTTTGAGAATCGGCCGATCGGTGTGGTAGCCAAACGACACCTGGTTGAACCGCACCTCGCCTCGTTGCACCGTCAGTTCGCGAGCGTCGGGTGCATCTTCAATGTCAGGTTCGCGTTGCAGTAGGCCCAGCATGTTTTCCAGATCCGTCAGCGCCCGGCGCATTTCCCGATACACAAAACCGAGAAAGTTCAGGGGAATGAACAGCTGGATCATATAGGCGTTGACCATGGCCAGGTCACCCAGGGTCATGGTTTTGTCGATGACCGACTGGGTGGCCATGATCATCATCCCGGTAATGGCCGCGGCGATGATCAATGCCTGCCCGGAGTTCAAAGCCAGTAGCGACAGACGGTTTTTGAGTTTGGCTTTTTCCCACTGTTCCAGAAAGGTGTCGTAGGTCTGGGCCTCAAAGGTCTCGTTGTTGAAATACTTCACCGTTTCATAGTTGAGCAGGCTGTCGACCGCTCGGGTGTTGGTGGAGGAGTCGGCCTGGTTGGCCTCGCGCACAAAGCGGGTGCGCCACTCGGTGGTGACCACGGTAAAGCCGATGTAGATGATCACCGCCACCAGAATGATCAGGGCGTACCAGACGGAAAACGCCAGGGTAAAAATGGCGGCGACCATGACGATTTCAAACAGGGTCGGCACGATATTGAACATCAGAAAGCGCATCAGAAAACTGATGGCACTGGTGCCGCGCTCAATATCCCGACTGATGCCGCCGGTCTGTCGGCTCAGATGGAAGTTCAGCTCCAACCGGTGCAGGTGTTCGAACACCCGCAGCCCGATCCGGCGCATGGCCCGCTCGGTGACCCGACTGAAGATGGCGTCCCGCAGCTCGCCGAAGAATACCCCGCCAAAGCGCAAAAACCCGTAGATCAACAGAAAGGCGATGGGCAGTACCAGTTCGGGCTGCAGGCTTCGGTCCACACCATCAATGATATGCTTGAGCGCCCAGGGCATGGCCAGCGTTGCCCCTTTGGCGGCCAGCAATGCCGTAATGGCCAGGACCACCCGACCTTTGAAGTCCCAGAGGTAGGGCCAGAGATAACCCCATACCTCCCGCAGGTTCAGGCGGGGTATGCTGGCGTCTCGCGGTGGGGTTGGTCCGTAAGGGCGGCGCATTGGAAGCTCTCGGTTGCGGGTAAGCTGTGTGCGCATGATGCCAGCTTGGGTCAAAAAAATCTTTGCCCGCGTCCCGATTGTGATGCTGGCAAACAGGAATTCAAAATGATGGAGAACGACGAGTGACAGGATCTGAAACACGCCGGGAAATACTCAATATTGCGATTCTGGTGGTCAATCAGACGCTGTTTATGGTGGCGGCCATTACCGTGATGACGCTCAGTGGCGTGGTCGGTGGCCGGCTGAGCGACACTCCGTCACTGGCCACCCTGCCGATTGCCCTGACCATGGTTGGCGCGGTGGTGTCCACCTTGCCGGCGTCGCTCTTCATGAAGCGGGTAGGGCGCCGCCCGGGCTTTCTGGTAGGGGCACTGCTGGGCGGGTTGGCGGGCAGCCTTCTGTCATTCTGGTCCATTGCGGAGGGCACCTTCATCGGTTTTTGCCTGGGTAACCTTCTGGTGGGGCTGTATCAGGGGTTTGCCATGTACTACCGGTTTGCCGCGGCGGATGTGGCCCGTCCGGCGATTCGCAGTCGCGCCATTTCCTGGGTCATGGCCGGGGGTGTCGCGGCGGCCTTTCTCGGCCCGTGGAATGCCAGCGCCAACTATGAGTGGCTGACCTTGGTACCCGATGGTGGGCCCTATTTGGTGATGGCGTTTCTCGCGGTGTTGGCGAGCCTGTTATTGGCCCTATTGCGCGTGCCACCTCAGGGTGAGCCCCAGGCCGACGATGTGATGCGGCCCATGAGGGACATTGCCGGGCAGGGTCGCTTTCAGGTGGCTGTGCTGGCCAGCGCGGTCGGCTACGCGATCATGATTCTGGTCATGACCGCGACGCCTTTGGCCATGCTCTCCAAAGGGTTCGAGATGGGGCAGGTCGCCACCATCATGCAGTGGCACGTGCTCGGTATGTTCGTGCCCTCGTTCTTCACCGGAAGTCTGATCGCCCGGTTGGGGCTTTACCGGGTGCTGATGGCCGGTGCCGGGGCGCTGCTGCTGTCGAGCGCAACGGCGGCCTCGGGGGCGAGCTTTGCCCACTTCTGGGTGGCCCTGGTGTTGCTGGGCATCGGTTGGAACTTTCTGTTTGTTGGTGGCAGCGTGATGTTGGCCGGCACTCACTCGGAGTCCGAGCGGGGCAAGGTTCAGGGGATCAATGACCTGATCGTTCTGTCGTTGGTGGCTATCGGTTCACTGCTGGCGGGCACGCTGTTCCATCTGTGGGGATGGGTGGTGTTGAACCTGACCATGGTGCCGTTGGTTATCGCTGTGGTGGTGGCGCTTTGCGTCTGGCAGATACGGTCCTCGGCGCCGGCGGTATCTACCTGAGTTGGCCGGGGCGCGGCATGAAACCGCTCCCCGTGCCGACTATGGTTGCCACTGAAATTGGCCGCTGGTCAGCTGCTGAACCTCGTCCTGTAACGCTCCCACCTCGGCCTGGGGCACGGCGAGGGTCAGGCGGACCTGTTGTTGGTAGTCGACGTCAATGACCACCAGCCCGCGCTGTTGGGCACAGTGTCGAATCCGCTCCTCCAGAGCGAAGTCCACGGTAATGCTGATCTCGGTGCTCGGGGTGATCTCTCGCCACCGGGCGAGATCCAGCGCCTGGGATACCGCGCCGCCGTAAGCGCGCACCAACCCGCCAGCGCCGAGCTTCACGCCGCCGAAAATCCGCACAATCACCGCCAGGGTATCGCCTGCGCCGCGCTGGGTCAGCACATGCAACATGGGTTTGCCCGCCGTGCCGGAAGGTTCACCGTCATCGCTGAAAGCCTGACTGCGTGGCTGGTCCGCGGGGCCCAGAATATAGGCCCAGCAATAGTGGGAGGCACCGGGTTGGGATTGGCGCAGTACCTCGACATGGGCCAGTGCCTGGTCGCGCTCCTGAACCGGAAACAGGTAGGTGTGGAACAGGCTGCGCTTTTCTTCCAGGGTGTGCTGACAGGGTTCGGCCAGCACACGGTAGGGGGCTTGTGGGGGAGGGGTATCGTTCATGGCGCCATTAAACCATAAATGGCGCCCGCTCTGGTGACCGGTGGTAATGGAGTCAGAGCACGGACAGGGGCATATTCAGCGTGCGGTTACTGCTGACTTTACGCTGGATGCGTTGCTGTTCGGTTTCCGCTTCCTGCGCGGCAATCTGTCGCTGTTCCTGCTGTTGATGCCAGGCGATGATGCTGTAGAAGTTGCGGATGTTGCGCACGTAGGTCACCGGCTCCCAGCCGCGGGCGTAGCCGTGCCGGGTGTACTTGTAGTAGGAACGCTTGGCCAGCAGAGGCAGGTGTTCGCGCACATCCACCCAGCGGTCCGGGTCGCCGCCCAGTGCTTGGGTAATCTTGCGGGCGTCTTCCAGGTGCCCCATGCCCACGTTGTAGGCCGCCAGTGCCAGCCAGGTGCGGTCTTCACCCTGGATGCGCTCGGGCAGGCGATCGTACAGGTTGCGGAAGTATTTGGCCCCGCCGTGAATGCTCTGCTTGGGGTCGATCCGGTTATCGATGCCCATGTCGCTGGCGGCGGCCATGGTCAGCATCATCAGCCCGCGCACGCCGGTGCGGGAGCGGGCGTCGGGGTTCCAGTGGCTTTCCTGGTAGCTGATGGCGGCAAGCAGCTGCCAGTCCAGGTCAAATTCGTCGGCGGCTTCCTGCAGCAGGGTCTGCCACTGGGGCAGGCGCTTTTCCAGTCGGTAGGAGAACAGCAGGGCACCGCCGGTGGTGACTTCATCAATGTGGTCGTAGAACCGCTCGCTGATGGCCGCCAGGGTGCCGTCCTGTTTGATTCGGTCCAGATATTCCTCGGCCGCCTGGTACAGGCTTTCATCCCGACTGCGGGGAAAGGCCCAGGCCAGCTCCTGAGGTGCGCCCAGGTCAAAGGCTGCCCGTGCGCGCGGGAAGGTATGGCGGTTCAGTTCATAGGCGTTGGAGTCGACAATGGCATAGTCCACTTCACCGCTGTGCACTTTTTCCAGCAGGTCGATCATTTCGACTGAGGAGGACTCACGCCAGGTCAGGGCCGGGTAGTGAGTCTTGATGGCTTCAAGACGCTCAGCGTGGGAGGAGTTGGCGATGACCAGAATGTCTTTGCCGATCAGGTCCTCGACCGAACGGGGCGCCGGCTTGCGGCTGTTATACAGCACCTGCTGGCGGATGGTCATATAAGGTTGGTTGAAGCGCACGCGCTGGCGGCGACGCTCGGTGATGCTCAGTCCGGCGGCGGCAAAGTGGGTCTGGCCCCCGCCGACCTTGGTGAGCATGGTGTCGAGGCTCTCTTCATCCTCAATCACCAAACGCACGCCCAGTTCATTGGCGAACTGTTGCAGCAGCAGGTATTCAAAACCGGTCTGGCCGTGGGGACCTTCATAATAGGTGGTGGGGCCATTGCGGGAGATCACGCGCAATTCGCCCAAGGCGTAAACACGCTCAAGGGTGGTGGGCAGTTTGCTGCCGACCAGAAGCAGACTGACGCTGATGATCGTCAGGCTGAAAAGATGTTTGGCGGCCGCCTGGATAAGGCGGGGGGTTTTGCGGACTTCCATTTACGGCTTCTCCTCTCCGATGTTGTCGGATGTGGCGCCAGATCCCATCTGGCCCGTGCAAAATTTGCGCAATTCTAAAGCTTGTGGCTGTGAACTGCTAGCTTGTTTTCTGATCAAAAATGGGTTATGCGGCTTGCCATCTGTTCAAATTTTAGCCGATCAGGCGGACTGTGTCGACTTGGGTGCCAGATTCCCGACGAACGGTTCCGTCGGGCGTGCGAGGTGGGCGCCCGGTAAGAGCTGCCATTGGCGGACATTTCAAGTACAATTGCGCCCTCTTCAAAACCCTCCGAACCTCTGAGGTCCTGATCGACATGCTGATTTTGCGCGGCGCCCCCGCACTTTCGTCTTTCCGCTCCGAAAAACTCCTGGCCGGCCTGCAGGCCCGGGTTCCCGCCATTACTGGCCTGAGCGCCGAATATGTGCACTTTGCCGACCTGGACAGTCCCCTGTCGGACGACCAGCAACAGACGTTGGCCCAACTGCTGACCTATGGCCCCAAACCGGAAACCGAGGCGGGTCACGACGGCCAGCTGTTTCTGGTGGTGCCCCGTCCCGGCACCATTTCGCCCTGGGCATCGAAGGCGACGGATATCGCCCGCAACTGCGGTCTGACTCAGGTTCGTCGCCTGGAGCGCGGAACAGCGTTCTATGTAAACGGTGAATTTGGCGACACGGATCACTCGGCCATCGCCGAGCTGCTGCACGATCGGATGGTGGAAACCGTGATGTCGGAGCTGGAGCAGGCCAGCCGTCTGTTCCAGAAGCAGGAGCCAGCGCCGCAAACCAGCGTGGATATCCTCTCCGGTGGCCGCGAGGCGCTGGTGGTGGCCAACCGGGAGCTGGGCCTGGCCCTGGCGGACGATGAGATCGATTACCTGGTGGAGAGCTTCCAGGGCCTGGGCCGCAATCCGGTGGATGTCGAGCTGATGATGTTTGCCCAGGCGAACTCCGAGCATTGCCGCCACAAGATTTTCAACGCTTCCTGGACCCTGGACGGCGAAGATCAACCGCGCAGCCTGTTCAAGATGATCAAGAACACCCACGAGCAGGGCGGCGAGCAGGTGCTGTCCGCCTACGCCGATAACGCGGCGGTGGTGGAGGGGCCGGAAGCCGGGCGCTTCTATCCGGACCCGGATTCCCAGACTTATGGCTTCCATCAGGAGCCGATCAACCTGTTGATGAAGGTGGAGACTCACAATCACCCCACGGCCATTGCCCCCTTCCCGGGAGCGGGTACCGGTGCCGGTGGTGAAATCCGGGACGAAGGCGCCGTGGGCCGGGGTTCCAAGCCCAAGGTGGGCCTGAACGGGTTTACCGTCTCCAACCTGCAGATCCCCGATTTTGAGCAGCCCTGGGAACAGAGCTACGGTCGCCCCGGCCGTATCGCCAGCCCCCTGGACATCATGCTGGAGGGCCCGATTGGTGGGGCCGCCTTTAACAACGAATTTGGCCGTCCCAACATCAATGGTTACTTCCGGACCTTCGAGGACGACTTTGACGGCGAGCGTCGCGGCTACCACAAGCCGATCATG
>NZ_DGMV01000071.1:410-8280 GCF_002388575.1 Marinimicrobium sp. UBA4509 | reverse complement strand
TGGGTTTTCACGTCAAACTAAAGTCGATGCTGTTTTCGGACTTCAACTGGTGTCGACGCCGACTCCTGCACTTCGCGCCCGCATTGCTGATCACCCTGCTTCTGCCCTTTTACCTTCTGGTGCGCGACGAGGGGTTTTTCGCCCGGGCGAGGTATGACTATGAGGTGCTGTTCCACGATCTCCCGTTTCAGCTGTACCTGTTCGTCAAATACGGCCTCTACTTTACTTACGGCTTGATCAGTTATCGGCTATTGGCGACCTACCATCGGCACCTGGAGCAGGGCTACTCCAACCTGAAAAGCGTGGACCCCTGGTGGCTCCGGCTGCTGGTGATCGGCTTTCTGGTTATCTGGAGTCTGTACCTGACGAGTTATCTGAGCCATCTGTTGTTTGAACATCGGGGAATGGCCAACCTGACCGGCGTGCTGGGCAACTACCTCAACGTTTTTTTCATCACATCACTGGTGGTGTACAGCCTGACCCAGTCGCAGACGTTTCGCGGGGTCTCCGAAGCGCCGGGGCTCAATAGCGTTGCAATCGGGAATGAAGATGAACAGGCGTCCCTGGCTCAATCGATCCACCAGGTAATGCGAGAGCAGCAGTTGTATCTGGACCCGGAGCTGAGCCTGGAGCGGCTGGCCAGTACCATGGGATTATCCAGCAAGCTGGTGTCCAGCATCATCAATCGTCGGCTGAACAAGAACTTTTTTGAGTATGTAAACGATTTTCGCACCGAACGGGCGAAATCCATCATTGCTTCCGAGGATGGGCCCGACTCCATGATGCAGGTGATGGAACAGTCGGGGTTCAACAGCAAATCCACCTTCAACCGCTGCTTCAAACGCGCCACCGGCATGACCCCCAGCGAGTACCGGGAAAACATTCGCCGCAGCCCCGTAGGTCGGATCGGTCCGACGTTTCGGAGCGAAGCGTAATCCGACAACCCCCGCTGACTTCAATCAACGCTGCAAATCATACTTCCGCATCTTCTCAACCAGGGTCGTGCGCCGAACACTCAACCGATCCGCAGCCCGGGCCACCACGCCACCGCAATCATTCAGGGCCTGCTGAATCAATTCCCGCTCCATGTTGTTGATGTACTCGCGCAGGTCGATGCCCTGCTCCGGCAACAGCGGCGTATCGTTCATGCTGACATAGCCCGCCTGGCCGTTCAGCGCCTCCTGCTCGGTGGCCACACCAAAATCTTCCTCCACCACGTCCACGTGGCGGTATTTGACGGGAAGATCCTGAACGCCCACCACGCCGTAAGGGTGCATGATTGCCATGCGCTCCACCAGGTTTGCCAGCTCGCGCACGTTGCCACTCCAGGGATGACGACACAGCGAGAGAATGGCAGCGGAATTGAAGCGGATGGAGCCGCGCTCCTCGCTTTCCAGACGGGAGATCAGTTCATTGATCAGCAGCGGGATATCTTCTGAGCGATCTTTCAGAGCGGGTAATTCAATGGGGAAAACGTTCAGTCGATAGAACAGATCCTCGCGGAACCGGTCTTCGCTGATCATGGTTTCGAGGTCCCGGTGGGTCGCGGCAATCACCCGCACGTCGATACTGGTAGTCTTATTACTGCCCACCCGCTCGAAACAGCGCTCCTGCAGAACCCGCAGAATCTTCACCTGCATATTCAGGGGCATATCCCCAATTTCATCCAGAAACAGAGTGCCCCCCTCCGCCAGCTCAAACCGACCGGCCCTGGCACTGATGGCACCGGTGAACGCTCCTTTTTCATGGCCAAACAGCTCGCTTTCCAACAGTTCGGCGGGAATGGCGCCGCAGTTTACGGGAACAAAGGGTTTGTCACGCCGGGGGGAGTTGTAGTGCAGATTGCGGGCCACCACTTCTTTACCGGTGCCCGACTCGCCGGTGATCAGCACCGACACGTCCTTATCCGCCACCTGGGCCATCATGTCGCGCACCTGTTGGATCTGGCGGCTGGTGCCCACCAGGCTGCGAAACAGGTGGACCGGACGGCGCGTAGGCTGGCGCCGGCTGGCCTGCTGAGCCTGGCGATAGAGCTGGGCGCGATGCAGCGTGTCCAGTAACTGGTTGTAGGCGGGGGGGACTGTCATGCTGGCGATGATCATCCGGGCCAGCTCGGGCGCGGCGGACTCGGGCAGCGTGCGCTCCTCCAGCATGATGACCGGCACGTCGTCCTGCCAGTCGCGGATGTCTTTCAGCTGGGACTCAAGCTCCCGGGGCTTGGGAGTTTCGCCCAGAAACACCGCCATGACACCCCGCTCATCGGCATCGTCAGCGTCCTCGTGGGCGGCTTGCCAGCCGGCCCACCCGGTGGTGCTGACCGTTTTCCCCAGGAACTCCAGAATGACTCCGAGCTCCCTGCGCCGTTGTTCATTATCATCGACAATCAGAACATTGGTGTTACGCCACATGCGAGTTGGCCCTTTATCCATTTTTCTAAACCGCTAGCCTTGTTAAACCAATAGCCGACGCCTCGACCGGAGTCAAATAATTGTCGATTCAGGACAGACGTCGGAAAACCGGGCGCCCCCAAGACAAGCGCCCGAAGAATGTGAAATGTGTCACATTATTGGGGATTCTGGCAGGGATAGCCGCCGGGAGCAATCCCAAAACGGCCAAATTGACAAAAAAATGACGCAGAAAACGTCAAGAAGAAGAACAGCACCAACCTCCGCGTACTCCGCGCGCTTCACGTACTCCACGCGCTCCGCGTAGGGCGGATAAGGCCGGAGGCCGCATCCGCCGTAACCCAATGTAACGCACCCTCGCAACCCAATGGGCCCGCCCCACTCACAACGCCAGCTTCAAAACCTCCTCCTGGCACTGCTCAATCAAATTCGCATAAACACCCTTCAACTCACTCAATGCCCGGACCAGGGCCGTCCCATCGCCACCGTTGGCCGCGATCACCCGCTCAACCAACCCGGCACAGGCCCGATCCAGCTCACGGACCGTCCACCAATCCTCAGCCCGAAGGGCCTGCACCAGCTCATTACGCAACTGGCGCACCTGCTCTACCCCGGCTTCCCCATGGTAATCGGGGTTGGGAACCGCTGACAGCGCCATGATTATCGGGCCTGATCGGCAATACCATCCCAGGCGGACTTGAGCTCGCCCAGCAGGCGGCCGCACTCGTCCAGCCGCTCCAGACTGTTCTTGTAGTTGGCTTCGGTCAGAGCGCGGATGATGTAATCGTAGAGGTCATCCAGATTTTCCGAGAGCTGGCCGCCTTCCTTATCACTCAGGCTGCCCTGCAGGCCCGCCACAATGTTGATGGCCTTGCCGATCAGCTCGCCTTTGCGGGCCACCTGATTCTGCTGCATCGCACCCTTGGCCTGAGCGATACGCTCCAGGGCCCCTTCGAACAACATCTGGATCAGGCGGTGGGGAGAGGCGTCCATGGCGCTGGACTGTACTTTCATGGAAGAGTAATTCTGTGCCGCACGAGCGTAGGCGTTCATACCGGTTCCCCGTTCTTGGTTGTCGTCATCATCGGTGGTTTTTACCATCGGACTAACCTTTATTGCGGCTGTGGAGGGGGAAACTTTAGCTGATTTTGGTGGGTGTTTTCGAGTTCAGCAACGGCGGATGCGCGCTGCGCGCTTATCCGCCCTACGCGACCCCGTGCTATCCGTAGGGCGGATAAGCGAAGCGCATCCGCCGGCAAACCAACGTAATACCCTCACCGTAAACTCCGCGCAATCTGCCCTACCCCAACGCAACACCCAAACCAAAACCAAACTCAACCACTTACCGCGGCGGCGCCGTAAACGGCAACCGGTCATTAATACCTTCCAAAAAGCTCCCGGTACTATTCAAACTCCGGACAATCCGTTCCATATTCAAAAACTGCGCCTCCAACCGCGCCCGATACGCCTCACTGCGCCGCTCCATGGCTTCGCGGGCTTCGGATACCTCAACTCGGTCGTCCTTCAAGGTGCTTTCCCGCTCGGAAATCAATCCGGAATTACGCACATAAGTATCCAGGGTCGACAACAACCCGGAACCAAAACCACGCGAGAAATTCACCGTCGCCGTGCTCGCGCCGTCGGCAATTTCCAAAGCCAAACCTTCCGCCGGCGAGCGCAAGGCACCACGCAAAATACGGCCATAACCAAAACCTTCTTCGCCATTGATGGTGCCGGCCACATCCAAACCGGTGGTGCCAGCGGCTTCACTCAAGCCCAAAGCACCCGCATTGGCGCCCACGCTGGTGATCGCCACGGAACTGTCACGTCCATAGGTGTTGGACTCAAATTTTAAGGCACCACCTTCCACCGTAACGTTCACCCGTGCGCCGCCCTCCCGCAGGTTTGAATCGGCGTTGATCAACGTCTGCAACTCGGTGGCCACGTCCTCCAGAGAGGCGTAACTTCCTTGAGGCAAACTGATCATCGCTGACTCGCGGCCATTCACTTCAATGGTAAAACTGTAATCGTCACTCGTGACATCGAGAGGCATGGTGGCGGGGTCGGCCGTCAGGAAACCACGGGTAGCATCCTGGGTAATTTCTACCTCGTAAGTCCCGGACTGAGTGCGGTTACCGAAGTTGCTGGGAGTGATCCGGGCGTTGGACGACTCCATGCTCGGCACAAACAGGTCCCGTATCGCTTCAAATTGACTGCTGAATACCGCACTGAAGTCCGTGTCTTCACCGTCATCGGCAAACTCCAGAGTGCCGTCCAGGCGGGTACGAATACCAATGCTGGCCAGACTGTCTATACCCTGATCCAACCCGGGCACCGCCGCGCTGATCTGCCCACGAACGGAGCGCATCAGATTACCCGCCAGGGAGTCATTATTCAGGCTGCCCTGCCCGTCTTCATCGGTGTCGGTATCCCGCAGGCGCTGCATTTCGTTGACGAAGGTATTGTAGGCCTCGACAAAATCCCGAATGGCGGTTTCCGCCAGAGCCCGATCCTCACTGACGTTGATACTGATTTCCTGGGCCGGGTCGGCGTTCAAAATATCGAAGGTCATACCATCGATCACATCATCAATGGTATTGGTGGTGCGGGTAACCTCCAGGCCGTTCACACTCAGAATCGCGTCTTTACCCTCCTGCTGTTGAGTAAAGCCCTGTTCCACTTCGTTGTAATTGAACTGCGCCAGGCCCAGCGCACCGGCATCCTCGGTGGCGGTGATTTCCAGCTCCCGCTGAGCACCGGTAGGGCTTGTCAGCAGCAATTGATAGTTGCCCTCCTGCCCCACAATACTGGCCTGGACCCCGATATCCGCTTTGTTGATGGCATCTCGCAGGCCCGTCAGGCTGTTGTTACTGTCGTCGATTTCAATGCTGGCGCCTTCGGCAACCGGGGCAAGGGTAAAATTTCCGCTTCCATCCCAGTCCCCAAAACGCAAATTCAACGTACCAGTGCCCACTTCGTCATTCAGACTGGCAAAGGTGCCTGACGCTAACGACTGGGACTGCGCCACTTGGCTGACCCGCACACGGTAGTTACCCGGCACCGCGTCGGGGTTCAGCTCGTTGACGGCCATCAGGGAGTTGTCGGAAATGGAGGCCTGCTTGGCGTTAAAGGTGTCCTCATTGGCCAGGCCCTGAACGGCCGAGTCCAGATCGCTCACGGCGCTGCGCAGCAGGCCGTAACCGGATATCTGAGCGTCAATCCGCTGCTCGCGGGTTTCCAGCCGCTGCTCTTCTGGCGCCTGCTGCAGGCCCACCAGGTCATCCACCAGCTTGGAGGTGTTGACACCGCTGCCACCACCGATCCGGTTGATAATATCGCTGCCTATGCTTGCCATTGCGAACCTCTGATATTGATTTGCGGGACCAGGTCACGGCGTATAACCCAGAGCTCGCGTAGGGCGGATAAGCGCGGAGCGCGCATCCGCCGTAACCCAAAGCCGCCGTCAAAGCCCCGACAACCGGGACATACCGGCACCACACGGGTGCCCTACAACGCTATCGGCCGCTTTTGCACAAACTTTAACCGATAATAAACCCTTAAACTACAGATGCAAAAAAGGGGCCGTAAGGCCCCTCTTGATCACCAATATTGGTGTCCACTACGCTTGTTCACTGAAAAAGTGCACCGGCTCATCCGGCTGAAGGCTACGGGCGATATCCAAAAAAACCTCATTGGGAATCTGCCGAATCACCTCCTGGGTCTCGCGATCCAGCACCTTCACAATGGTTTCACCCAACTCCTCGTCAATGGAGAACCGCAGGTCCCGCTGGCTGGCTTGCAGATAATCGTTCATCTGGCTTACCGCCTCGCTCAGATCCTCCGCCAAAGCGGTTTGATCCTGTGCCGGGCTCTGCAACTCCACCACCGGCTGAGACGACGAAGAGGGCGGCAAATTCTTGCCCCCCTCAACCGCGTCCCGGCTGGTACCGGGTGAAACGGACCGAGCCGTGCCGCTTAAGGCATCGGACCGACCGTAGCTGTGGATATTGGTTACGTCACTCATGGTATTACCCTCGGTAAGGGTCACTCAAGGCTACTCATCAGCACCTGAAGTGCTCCGCCGGTTACCCGGCGGAGACTCTCAGCTTACTGGAGCAGCTGCAGCACCTGCTGCGGACGGGCGTTGGCCTGAGCCAGCATGGCCTGGGAGGCCTGCTGCAGCACCTGCGCCTGACTCAACTTGGCGGTTTCCGCCGCAAAGTCGGCGTCCATAATCCTCGAACGGGCCGCGGAGGTCTTTTCGCTGACGTTGGACAGGTTGGAGATGGTGAAGTCCAAGCGGTTGTTGGCAGCACCCAGCTCGGCGCGGACATCGTTAATTTCTACCAGAGCGCGGTCGATGGTGTCGATGGCGTTTTGGGCACCTTCCTGGGTGGAAATATCTATGTTAGCGATGTTGTCACCAAAACTCTCTACAGTATTGGTCTCACGCAAGCCCGTATTAGCTAAACTCGCGGCGTTCGTTACGTCTCCATATTTAACCGAGATCTCGTCCCCTGAAACTGACTCGAGCTCAAGAACACCAGCAGAAGAAGAAGCCGTAACGCCTGTCTCAGCTGATTTTGCATTGATCGCGTCACGAATCAGGTCAGCGGTAGCGGCGCCGGCACCAGTTGCGCTCGTATCAGCTGTAACCGCACCAATCTCAATACCATTAATTATCAACGCTCCTTCATCGAGATCGTCTTCACTTCCATCCACAATTTCTGCGCCCTGGATAGTACCGGCGGCAAAACGAGAGTCGATGCCCAGCACATTAGCATCTGCTGCCGCTGCGTAATTAATAGTAATCCCACTGTTATCCGTTGATGTGAGGGCTAAACGCGGACCGTAGGTTGTTGCAGCAATTCCTGTTGTGCCTGGATCACTAATGGCAGCACCAAGAGAATCGACGTACGAAACCGCAATACTTGTTCCATCCTCGCTTGACAAAACTAAGCCACCGTCGTCAGAAAGGCTAGCGTCAATTTTACCGTCTGCGGACTGATTAATCTTGTTTACTAAAGCTTCCATACTGCCCGTGTTTGAGACCTCAAAGCTTGAAGTTACTCCGTCCGCGTTAACGAGATCAAATTTCATAATCTCATCAGCGCCGCTCAGTACACCCGTCACGGAGGATCCACTACTCCCTACAGTTTCAGTCACCGCTGTCGCACGCACGTTTGAAACACTATCGTTAATAACACCCAGAAGCTCACTCAAGTTTCCAGCAGCATTCAATTCGCTTGAGCGAACCGTCTGACCGTTGATTTCAATGTTGTCACTAAAAGGAGCCGTATCGCTTCCATAGTTGGCAGCGGTAATGTTCATAGCGACACCAACAATATCTCCACCTGCAGTACCACCAAGATTTTTGGCGTCCATAGTAGGCACTTCAAGGCTGATAATCTGACGGGACTGATCACCGACCTGGAGATCTACCTCACCCAGCGAGCCGTCCAGCC
>NZ_DGMV01000071.1:0-301 GCF_002388575.1 Marinimicrobium sp. UBA4509 | reverse complement strand
CCCAGCGAGCCGTCCAGCAGTTTCTGGCCATTAAACGAAGTTTCAGCCGCAATACGGTTCATCTCTTCACGCAGCTGCTCCACTTCGGAGTTCAGGGTTTCGCGGTCGCCGTCGGTGTAGATACCGTTAGCAGACTGAACCGAAAGCTCACGCATCCGCTGAAGAATGTTGGTGGTTTCCTGCAGAGCGCCTTCGGCGGTCTGGATCATGGAAATGCCGTCGTTGGCGTTACGGATGGCCTGGTCCAGACCACGGACCTGGGAGGTCATGCGGTTGGAAATGGCGAGGCCGGCGGCGTCGT
>NZ_DGMV01000065.1:47008-47584 GCF_002388575.1 Marinimicrobium sp. UBA4509 | reverse complement strand
AGTGATTGACCGCTGCTGGCAGCAGGGCGCCCAGAATCCTATTGCCTTTATTCACGATGTGGGTGCCGGCGGTCTGTCCAACGCCTTCCCCGAACTGGTGAAAGACGGTGGCTGCGGTGGCGCCTTTGAGCTGCGCAATGTCCCCAATGACGAGCCGGGCATGAGCCCTCTGGCAATCTGGTGTAATGAATCCCAGGAGCGCTACGTACTCGCCATTCAGCCCGAAGATCTGGAGCGCTTTGAAGCCCTCTGCCAGCGCGAGCGCTGCCCCTATGCCGTGGTGGGTGAGGCGACCAGCGAGAAGCACCTGCTGGTGAACGACAAGCACTTCGATGCCAAGCCGGTGGATCTGCCCATGTCCGTGCTGTTTGGCAAACCGCCCAAAATGCACCGCAGCGCCGAGCGCTATCAGGCGGCCACCCAGAGTTTTGGCACCGCCGAGCTGGACCTCAATGAAGCCGCCGAGCGGGTGCTCAAGCACCCGGCGGTGGCCAGCAAGAACTTCCTGATCACCATTGGTGATCGCTCGGTCACCGGCATGGTAGCTCGGGACCAGATGGTCGGCCCCTGGCAGGT
>NZ_DGMV01000065.1:5866-46956 GCF_002388575.1 Marinimicrobium sp. UBA4509 | reverse complement strand
GGCCCCTGGCAGGTGCCGGTGGCGGACTGCGCGGTGACCACGGTCAGTTACGACAGCTACCGGGGCGAAGCCATGAGCATGGGCGAGCGCACGCCGGTGGCGCTGCTGGACGCGCCGGCCTCGGGTCGGCTGGCTATTGCCGAAGCCATTACCAACATTGCCGCGACCCGCATCGAGAAGCTGTCGGACATCAAGCTGTCCGCCAACTGGATGTGCGCGGCGGGCCACAAGGGCGAGGACGAAAAACTCTACCGCACCGTCGAGGCGGTGGGTATGGAGTTGTGCCCGGCTCTGGGCATCACCATTCCGGTTGGCAAGGACTCCATGTCCATGCGCACCGCCTGGCAGGACGAGGGTCAGGAAAAGGCTGTGACCGCGCCGCTGTCGCTGGTGATCTCGGCGTTCTCCCCCGTGCTGGATGTCCGCCAGACGGTCACCCCGCAATTGCATCTGGATAAAGGTGACACCGACCTGATTCTGGTGGATCTGGGTAACGGCAAAAATCGCCTGGGCGGTTCCATTCTGGCACAGGTTTATAACCAGATGGGTGAACAGTCCCCGGACCTGGACAGCGCCGACCAGTTGAAAGGCTTTTTCAACGCGGTTCAGGCCAGTCTGGCCGAGGAGCAGCTGTTGGCCTATCACGACCGCAGTGATGGCGGTCTGTTTGCGACCCTGGTGGAGATGGCCTTTGCCGGCCACTGCGGCCTGGACGCCGACCTGACCGGGCTGGGTGACGACGCTCTGGCGGCGCTGTTCAGTGAAGAGCCGGGTGCGGTATTGCAGGTCCGGCGCGAAGACCGCGATACGGTGCTCGCCCGCTTTGAGCAGGCCGGGGTACCCGCCAGCGTCATCGGCCAGCCTAATGATGAA
Organism: Marinimicrobium sp. UBA4509; assembly: GCF_002388575.1. Classification (NCBI taxonomy): domain Bacteria; kingdom Pseudomonadati; phylum Pseudomonadota; class Gammaproteobacteria; order Cellvibrionales; family Cellvibrionaceae; genus Marinimicrobium; species Marinimicrobium sp. UBA4509. The sequence continues at coordinate 46,083 of NZ_DGMV01000065.1, read as the reverse complement.
GATTGGGTGCACCTCAAAGCCGACGGCGAGCTGATCTTTGATCAGTCCCGGGCCATTCTGCAAACCCTCTGGGCGGAAACCAGCTACCGCATGCAGGCCCTGCGGGATAACCCCGAGTGCGCCCGCCAGGAGTTTGAACAACTGCTGAGCGATGATCCGGGCCTGAGCGCCGAGCTGACCTTTGATCCCGCCGAGGACATTGCCGCGCCCTATATTCAGACCGGTGCCCGCCCGGCGATTGCCGTGCTGCGCGAGCAGGGCGTCAACGGTCAGGTGGAAATGGCGGCCGCGTTTGATCGCGCCGGTTTCCAGGCGGTGGACGTGCATATGAGCGATATTCTCTCCGGCCGTCGTTCGCTGGAGGAGTTCAAAGGGCTGGTGGCCTGTGGTGGTTTCTCCTACGGTGATGTGCTGGGTGCCGGTGAGGGCTGGGCTAAAACCATTCTGTTCAATCCCCGCGCCCGGGATCAGTTTGCCGCCTTCTTTGACCGGGCGGACACCTTCAGTCTCGGCGTGTGCAACGGCTGTCAGATGATGTCCAACCTCAAGTCCCTGATACCGGGGACTGAGCACTGGCCGCACTTTGTGCGCAACCGCTCCGAACAGTTCGAGGCCCGTGTCAGCCTGGTCCGTATCGACGAATCGCCGTCGGTGTTGCTCAAGGGCATGGCCGGTTCTCATCTGCCGGTGGCGGTGGCCCACGGCGAGGGTCGGGCGGAATTTTCCGCCGATCAGTTGTCACAGTGTGACACCAGTGGCCTGGTATCCCTGCGTTATCTCGACAATCACCTGGCGGTGACCGAGCGCTACCCGGCCAACCCGAATGGATCGCCGAAAGGCATCACCGGGGTGACCAGTCGCGATGGCCGGGTCACCATCATGATGCCGCACCCGGAGCGGGTTTACCGCTCGGTGACCAATTCCTGGCACCCGGACAGTTGGGGCGATGATGGCCCCTGGTTGCGTATGTTCCGCAATGCCCGGGTCTTTGTAGACTGATCAGAAGAGGCGGGTTATGCAGCGTCGTATTTCCGGTGGTTTTTGCTGGCTTGGCTTACTGGCCGTAAGCCTGCTGATGGCGGGCTGCGCCAGTACGCCGGAATCCGAGGAGCGTGAGCGCGCCGGGTCGACGGGTGACGACGACGCCCTGGTGGCCACCCTGGATGACCCCGCACTGGACGGTGTGTTTGTGGTGCCGGGGGTGGATTTCAGCGGCTACAACTCCCTGCGGGTGCCGGCGCTGAACCTGGATCAGTGGCGCCCGGCCGGCCGGGAGTTACCGCTCAAAGACCTGAATAGCAACGATCGCCAGTTTTTCCGTCAGACCTATACCGAGTCCCTGGTGCATACCCTGGTGATGCGCGGAGATTATGCTCTCGCCATGGATCCCGGGCCGAGTGTGCTGGAGGTGCGAGGGCAGCTGCGCCAGGCGGTTCAGGCGCCGGAGGAAGGTTCCGGGGCGCCGCGTGGCACCATTGTGATGTTGCTGACGCTCGATCTGTACGACAGTGTATCCGGCGATCTGGTGGCCACCATGACCAGCCGGCAGCCGATCGATCGCTCATTGAATGAACGCAACAGTCCCCTGACGGCCATGCAGGTTCAGAGGGCGTTTCTCGAATGGATGGTGTGGTTTCGGGAGGAGTTGGACGCGTTGCGTCGGTAGGGGGATTGTCACGGCGGATGCGCGCTTCGCGCTTATCCGCCCTACGAATAGCACGGAGTTCGCGTAGGGCGGATAAGCGCCGCCAGGCGCGCATCCGCCGTAACTATACGTGGCCTTAAACCTTACTCGTGGTTAATCACCATCACATCGTCATCCAACCCCGCAATCAGACGCTCGGCGGTGTTACCACGACGTGAAGTGGTCATACCGTTCTGCCCCAGGGTACCCATCACCACCAGGTCGGCATTGATCTCATCCGCCACCTCGGCAACCACTTCCGATGTATAGCCGTTGTTCACGTGAATACGATCCTGCTCCAGACCGGTTTCACGCACCAGGCGGCCGCGATCCGGGTAGTTCATGGAATCCAGGTAAGCATTCACAACGTGCAGCTCGGCATTGTAGAGCTGGGCGTAATGACGGGCCTGCTCCAGAATGATTTTGTTCAGCTCGCGCTGTACCTCACGCTGCGCCTGGAAGTTGACCGCTGCCAGAATGACCTTGCGGGCTTCTTTGGCGCCCGGACGGATCAGGACCACAGGGCAGGGCGCCCCTTTGAGCAGCTCCCACTTGGATTCGGTAAAGGTGAAGCGGGTGTAGTTCACCTTGGCGTGTACCGGCAGGTAAATCAGGTCGGCACTGAAGCGCTTGGCGGACTGCATGATGGAGGCCTGCCACTCGCTGGACCAGGACACTTCGATCAGGTACTCAATGCCGGCATCTTCCAGAGGCTTCTTGATCATGGCATCGAACCAGCGCTGGTCGCGGAACAGCTTGTCGTTACTGGCCCGGGTATCCACCGCGTCACCGTCAACGGCGACGAACACATAGACGTAGGGTTTTACATCAAGCAGCTTGGCGGTTACCGCCACGCGCTCCAGGGCGATGTGCTGCTCGTCGTTGGGATCGACAACGACAAAAATTTTCTGCTGAGGGGTCGTCATAGTGGCTCCTGCTGTGGTTCGAATTCGATACCTTGATTGTTTTTAGTGTTAAACGCTAAGCATAGCAATCGGAGAAACGTTTTTACAGAGATAATTTTTCCCCCGGGGTCATGGGGTTAGCGACGAATTTGGATTACCATGGGGGCAAAAGTTCCCCACTATGACAGGAGATGAACACCATGCCGAATGACAAGCAGTGGCAGAGACGGTCGGATGAATGGGTCAAGGCGAGCCATGAGTCCCGCAAGCGCAAGGAAGAGGAGCGCCGTCAGCGCAATAGTGGCCACCCGAAGCGGTCAGCACAGGAGAAATAAGCGGCCCTGGGGCCGCCTACACTGGTTCAGAATCCTCGGTCTCGCCCGGCATGGGCGGGGTCCAGCCCCCCAATTGCTTCCACTGGTTGACGATATAGCAGAACAGCTCGGCGGTCTTCTCGGCGTCGTAACCGGCGCTGTGTGCCGCGCTGTTGCTGAACTCTATACCGGCTACCCGGCAGGCCTTGGCGAGCACGGTCTGTCCGCAGGCCAGCCCGGCCAGGGTCGCGGTATCAAAGCAGGAAAAGGGGTGGAAGGGGTTGCGCTTGATGTTGCAGCGCGCCACAGCGGCATTGACAAACCCCAGGTCGAAATGGGCGTTATGCGCCACCATCACCGCCCGGGTGCAGCCATGGGCGCGTACCGCGCGGCGTATCGCCTTCATCAGGTCCGGCATCACCATGGATTCCGGTTCGGCGGGGCGGTCCGGGCTCTCCAGGTCGATGCCGGTGAAATCCAGGGCCGATTGCTCGATATTCGCGCCTTCAAAGGGGTCGACGTGGAAGTCGAAGGTCTCGTCCGGGCGCAGCGTGCCGTCCTCGTCCATAGTGAGGGTGACGGCGGCAATTTCCAGCAGAGCGTCGGTGGCGGCGTTGAAGCCCCCGGTCTCGACGTCAATGACGACCGGCAGATAGCCGCGAAAGCGGCTCGCCATGGGTGAATTCGGGTCTTTGGCGGCTTCCGGTTGATTCACGCCGCCCCCTCAGTCCCAGTGGTCGTCAGTTTCCAGCGCAGCGCGTCGCCGGCACCCAGTGGCACCACTTCGGTGTCCGCCATGGGCAGCGATGGTGGCAGTTGCCACTCGGTCCGGGTCAGGGTGACGGTGTCGGTATTCCGGGGCAGACCGTAGAAATCCGGCCCGAAATGGCTGGCAAATGCTTCGAGTTTGTCCAGCGCTCCGGCGTCTTCAAACACCTCGGCGTAGAGCTCAATCGCCGAATAGGCGGTGTAGCAACCCGCACAGCCGCAGTCGGCTTCCTTGCGGCCCTTGGCGTGAGGTGCCGAGTCGGTGCCCAGAAAGAACTTGGGGCTGCCGCTGGTGGCCGCTTCAATCAGCGCCTGCTGGTGGCGGTTGCGCTTGAGAATCGGCAGGCAATAATAGTGTGGCCGAATGCCGCCCACCAACATATGGTTGCGGTTGTAGCGCAGGTGGTGGGCGGTAATCGTGGCGGCGACGCGATCGCCGGCCTGGCGGACAAAATCGACCGAGTCGGCCGTGGTGATGTGCTCCAGCACCGTGTGCAGCGCCGGAAAGTCGGCGACCAGGCGGCTGAAGGTGCGCTCCAGAAAGATCCGCTCACGATCAAAAATATCGATGTCGGAGTCGGTCACTTCACCGTGTAACAGAAACCGCAGCCCCTCTTTCTCCATGGTCTCCAGCACCGGGTAGAGCCCGTCAATGTCGGTCACACCGGAGTCGGAGTTGGTGGTGGCGCCCGCCGGGTAGAGCTTGCACGCGACCACGCCGGCGGCCTTGGCAGCGCGAATGTCTTCCGGGGTCGTGTTGTCGGTGAGGTACAGCACCATCAGGGGCTCAAATTGGCTGCCGGCCGGTCGGGCGGCCAGGATGCGATCCCGATACGCCACGGCGGCTTCGGCCGTGGTGACCGGCGGCACCAGATTGGGCATGACAATGGCGCGCTGGAACTGCGCAGCCGCATCACCCACGGTTCGCGGCAGGGCATCGCCATCGCGCAGGTGGATGTGCCAGTCGTCGGGGCGGGTAAGGGTCAGTTGCTGAGTCATGGACACCGTCGTTGGGCTGGAATCGGGCTAAAGAGCGGGCATGCTACCAAAATTGCCGTTAAAGCGCAGCCATCCGGTGCCGATAGAGACGGTATGAGTGTGAGACAGCCGATGAGCGATAACCCATGATGACGCCTTCAGGGCCCCGTGTTGTGCCGCAGTACCGCAATAACGTCCGGTGGGTACCGCTATGGTGTCTGCTGTCGGCATGCGTGCTGGTGGTTGGGGCGCGAGCCGAGCAGTTTCGCGGTCCGGTTGCCGACGCAAGCTGGCACTTGGACGCGTCCGTGTTCGAGTGTCGTCTGGTTCAGCCTATTCCCCGGTTTGGCAGCGCGGTATTTACCCGTCGGGCGGGCGAGGCGCAGCGGTTTGTGTTGCAGCAGGCCAACCGGCATCTGGCAAACGGTGAGGCTCAGATCCGCTCCGAGCACCCCGAGTGGCGCGAGACCGCTCAGCCCGAGGCGTTGGATGCGGTATCGGTGCAGTCCGGCGCCCAGCCTCTGGTTGTGGACTGGCAGCGCTCCCAGCGGCTGGCGGCGGAGTTGCGCACCGGGCGACGCCTGATCATTTCTTATGCCCCCTGGGATGGACGCGAGCAAATGGCGGAAATTGTGCTCGAGCCGGTGGGATTCCGCGCGGGTATGGATGGATTTAACGACTGTCTGTCCGGATTGTTACCGGTCAACTTTGATCAGGTGCAGCGCAATGCCCTGTACTTTCCCGCCGGTTATGTCGACCTTCCCGAGTCCGAGCTGGAAAAGCTGGACCGCATCGCGCTGTACGCCTCGGCGGATGATCGGGTAACCCATTTCTACGTGGATGGTCATACGGATGGCCTCGGACTCAGAGCCGAAAATCTCGAGCTGTCCCGGGAACGGGCGGAAATGGTTACCCAGTATCTGGTTGAGCGAGGCGTTCCCGAGCAAAAAATCATCACCCGCTGGCACGGAGAGCGCTATCCGGTTGGTTCGAATCGCGACCCGGAAGGTCGGGCCGAAAACCGGCGGGTTACGGTCCGTCTCGAGCGCCGGGACGAGCGCCTGTCTGCCCGGACAGATTGACCCCTCTCAGTTGCCCTTGACCTTTCGATATCCGCCCTCATTGTCGATCCTGACAAATCAATTTAACGACCCATGGAATTTATGATGCCAGCTTCAGTCAAAGCTGGCGCTATCCATTGAACTTACCGTTATTGACTTGAGAGGAATGGTTCATGCCCCATACGAAGGTGTCCCGTTCGCCGCTGGCGGTTTATCTGATGAGTCTGTTCTGCCTGTTCGCGCTGGCATTGCCGGCACAGGCGCGCGACCTGCCGGATTTCACCGAGCTGGTGGAAGCGCATTCTCCCGCCGTGGTCAAAATTACGACTCAGGGCCGCGTAGAAACCGGGAACCGGATTCCCTATCAGGAAGACATTCCGGATATGTTCCGGGAATTTTTTGAACGGCGCATGCCCCAGGAGCGGGATGTGCGTTCCATGGGATCCGGGTTTGTGATCTCTGAAGATGGTTACATTCTGACCAACTATCACGTCATCGAAAACGCTGACAATATCTACGTGCGCCTGATCGACCGGCGAGAGTATACCGCCGAGGTGATCGGTACGGACGCCCGGTCTGATCTCGCCCTGTTGAAGGTGGATGCCGACGATTTGCCGTATCTGCGCTTTGCGGACTCCGATAGTGTCAAGGTCGGGGAATGGGTGCTGGCCATCGGCTCGCCCTTTGGTCTGGATTACTCGGTCAGCTCCGGGATCATCAGTGCCATTGGTCGCAGCATACCCGGCCCGAACAACGATACCTATGTACCGTTCATTCAGACGGACGTGGCGATCAATCCGGGTAACTCCGGCGGTCCGCTGTTCAACCTCGACGGCGAAGTGGTGGGTATCAACTCCCAGATTTACACCCGCTCCGGTGGCTCCATCGGCCTGTCGTTCGCCATTCCGGCGGGGCTGGCCAAAGAAGTGGTGGCTCAGTTGAAAGACAAAGGCCGGGTGGAACGCGGTTGGCTCGGCGTGGTAATCCAGGGCGTGAATCGGGACCTGGCCCAGTCCTTTGGCCTGCGCCGGGCCACCGGGGCCCTGATTTCCAATATGGATCCCGAGGGTCCGGCGGCCCGCTCCGGCCTGGAAGTGGGCGATATCATTCTCAAATTTGACGGTCGCACCATCGGTGAGTCCGGAGATCTGCCCCCGCTGGTGGGGCGTACCGAGCCCGGCTCGGAAGTGCCCGTGGTGGTGATGAGACGGGGCGATGAGCGCACCATTGATGTGGAAATCGGCCTGTTGCCGGACCGGGACGGTCAGGTGGCCGACAGCGGCCCGGATGCCGCCCCCACGGGAGACCCCCTCGGCCTGATGGTGGAGGCGTTACCCTCCGATGCCCAGGAGACCGGGGTGCTGGTGACCCGCGTAACTCGCGGTAGTGCCGCCGCCGGTGCCGGCTTGCGTCCCGGCGATATTATTACGCAGCTGGGTTATGACAGTGTGGACTCGGTGAGCCGCTATCGGGCTCTGGTCAGCGATCTGCCCAAAGACAAGCCGGTCGCCGTGCGCTTCCTGCGCGATGGGCAGCCGGCGTTTACCACCCTGCGGATTGAGTAGCCCTGTACAAACCGGCCCAGGGACGGGCTGGCTGGCCGGGCTCCCCATAGCCGGGGTCAGCCAAATACGCTAAACTGGCCGCCTTTGTCCGGCGGCTCCATCGGGCTCCGGTAGTGCCCCCAACGGGCACCCGGCCCCTCCCGCCGTTTTGCCAACCGCACCAACCTAAGAATTTGACGCCCAGTGACTGATCTCAGCCATATCCGCAACTTTTCCATCATCGCCCACATTGACCACGGTAAATCCACCATCGCCGACCGCTTCATCCAGGTCTGCGGCGGTCTGACCGATCGGGAGATGGCCGAGCAGGTGCTCGACTCCATGGACCTGGAGCGCGAGCGGGGCATCACCATCAAGGCTCAGAGCGTGACCCTGAGCTATAAAGCCCGTGATGGCAAAACCTACCAGCTCAACTTTATTGACACCCCGGGGCATGTGGACTTTTCCTACGAAGTCTCCCGCTCCCTGTTTGCCTGTGAAGGGGCGCTGCTGGTGGTGGATGCCGGTCAGGGGGTGGAAGCCCAGTCCGTGGCCAACTGCTACACCGCCATCGAGCAGGGGCTGGAAGTGATTCCGGTATTGAACAAGATGGATCTGCCCCAGGCCGAGCCCGAGCGCGTGGCCCAGGAAATTGAAGACATCATCGGGATCGAGGCCACCGAAGCGGTGCGCTGCAGCGCCAAGTCCGGCGTGGGCATCGAGGATGTTCTGGAAGAACTGGTGCGGCTGGTACCGCCGCCGGAAGGGGATGTGGACGCCCCGCTGCAGGCGCTGATCATTGACTCCTGGTTCGACAAATACATGGGCGTGGTCTCGCTGGTGCGGGTCAAGCAGGGCACCCTCAAGGTCAAAGACAAAATCATCACCAAGTCCATCGGCAAGTCCCACGTGGTGGACAGCGTCGGCGTGTTCAATCCCAAGCTGACCAAGCTCAAGGAACTCAAGGCCGGCGAAGTGGGATTTGTGATTGCCGGTATCAAGGACATTCTGGGCGCGCCGGTGGGGGACACCCTGACCCACGCCAATACGCCGGAAACGCCCGCGTTGCCGGGTTTCAAGAAGGTCAAGCCGCAAGTGTATGCGGGCATGTTCCCGGTCGATGCCGATGACTTTGAGGATTTCCGCGAGGCCCTGTCCAAACTGACGCTGAACGATGCCTCCCTGTTTTTCGAACCGGAAAGCTCCGATGCCCTGGGTTTTGGTTTCCGCTGCGGCTTCCTCGGGATGCTGCACATGGAAATCATCCAGGAGCGACTGGAACGGGAATACGACCTGGACCTGATCACCACCGCGCCGACCGTGGTGTATGAAGTGATCACCACCAAGGGCGAGACGCTGTATGTGTCCAGCCCCTCGAACCTGCCCGATCCGGGCGAGATCGAAGAAATGCGCGAGCCGATTGTCGAGGCCAACATTCTGGTGCCCCAGGAGTATCTCGGCAATGTGATCACCCTGTGCAGTGAAAAACGCGGCATGCAGAAAGACATGCAGTACACCGGCACTCAGGTCACGCTGCGCTACGACATGCCGATGAACGAAGTGGTGATGGATTTCTTCGATCGGCTGAAGTCCGCCAGTCGCGGCTTCGCCTCGCTGGACTACAGCTTCGACCGGTTTGAACCGGCCAACCTGGTGCGCCTGGATGTGCTGATCAACGGTGATAAGGTCGATGCCCTGGCGTTGATCGTGCACCGGGATCACTCCCAGAGCATTGGTCGCTCGCTGGTTGAGAAAATGAAAGAACTGATTCCCCGGCAGATGTTTGATGTCGCCATTCAGGCGGCCATCGGTGGCAATGTGATTGCCCGCTCCACGGTCAAAGCCCTGCGCAAGAACGTGACCGCGAAGTGTTACGGCGGCGACGCCTCGCGCAAGAAAAAGCTGCTGGAAAAGCAGAAAGCCGGTAAAAAGCGGATGAAGCAGGTCGGCCGGGTGGAGATTCCCCAGGACGCCTTCCTCGCCGTACTGAAGGTTGATAACTGATAACCATAATCATGGAACGCTTATGAGCAGCATTAACTTACCCCTGATTCTGACCCTGGCAGTGTTCGTTACGGGGTTGGTCTGGTTGTATGACTCCCTGGTTCTGGCCAAGCCGCGCAAGCAGAAACTTGACGCGGTGGACAAACAGTTTGAGCGCGCCAACCTGGCGGACAAACATCAGAAAGAGGCCTATCAGCAAGCGCTGGAGGCGGCGGGCAAGGAGCCGGTGTGGGTCGAATACTCCAAATCCTTCTTCCCGGTGTTGGCCCTGGTGTTTGTGTTGCGCTCATTTATTGCAGAGCCGTTTCAGATTCCCTCGGGTTCTATGGAGCCCACCCTGGAAGTGGGTGATTTTATCGTGGTGAACAAGTTCACCTACGGTATCCGGTTGCCGGTGCTGAACAACGAAGTGATTCCGGTCAATAAACCCGAGCGTGGTGAAGTGATGGTGTTTTTCCCGCCCCACCAGCCCGAGACTTATTTCATCAAGCGGGTCATCGGGTTGCCCGGGGATACGGTGACCTATATTGACCACCAGCTGACCATCAACGGAGAGCCGGTGGAAGAAGATGTCGTTGAAGTCAATCGCTCCGCCCGTCCGGCCTATCGAGTGGTCCGGGAAACTCTGGGTGATAACACCTATACTGTGCGCAAGCACCTGGAGCCCAGCCGCTACAGTCGGTACGGTTCCTGGGTCGTGCCCGAGGGGCACTACTTCATGATGGGCGATAACCGCGATGGCAGTCACGACAGTCGGGGCTGGAACGAACTCAACCCCGGGAATGGCCCGGACCTGAGTTTTGTATCGGAGGATGCCATTGTGGGTAAGGCGTTCGCCATCTGGATGCACTGGGATTCCCTGTTCAGTGTGCCGAGCTTCGAGCGCGCCGGCGCCATCCATTAACCGTTAGGCGTTCATCAAAGAGGGCGTACGCATGCAATTTCGACAATCTCAACGCGGCATTTCTACCCTTGGGTTCGTATTTGTGGTGCTGGTCGCTGTGGCCGTGCTGTTCACCGCTTTCAAGGTGGTGCCGGTTTACGCCGAGAACCGATACATTACCTCGGCCCTCAAGTCGTTGGCCAGGAATAACAATGACCTGTTCAGCATGAGCCCGTCGGACATTCGCGCCCAGCTCACCAAATTCTATACGGTCAACAATGTCCGTACCGAAGGCCGGCGCAATATTGATATTGATAAGCGCGCCAGTAAGGTGTTGATCACCATCGCCTACGAAGAGCGGATTCCCTTCATCCATAACATTGAGCTGGTATTCACCTTCAATAATCAGCTCGACAGCTCCGCCCCCGAGCGGTGCTGTAAACCCCTAGAAAGCAACAGTGGTAATTAGTGTCCGACCTTCTCAAACAACGCTTGCAGGCCCGCCTGGGTTACGAGTTTCGTGACCCCGCCCAGCTTGACCTGGCACTGACCCATCGCAGTCACGGTGCCCGCAATAACGAGCGCCTGGAATTTCTGGGCGACTCCATCCTCAACTTCATCATCGGTGAGGCGCTTTACCAGCAGTTTCCTGAGGCAAGGGAAGGGCAGTTGAGCCGTCTGCGCTCCCAGATGGTCAAAGGGGAAACCCTGGCCATGTTGGCGCGCGAGTTTGAGCTCGGCGAATGCCTGCGTTTGGGCGAGGGGGAAATGAAAAGCGGTGGTCACCGCCGCGAGTCGATTCTCGCCGATACGGTGGAAGCCTTGATCGGGGCCATCTATCTGGAGTCCGGTTTTCAGGTCTGTGCCGAGCGGGTCAATGCCTGGTACCAGTCCCGCCTTCAGGCACTTTCCCTGGCTCAGCCTGCCAAAGACGCCAAAACCCGCCTGCAGGAATTTCTCCAGGCGCACAAGCTGCCGCTGCCGGAGTATGACGTGGTCGAGGTGGAAGGCGAGGCCCATGCGCACCAGTTTACGATCGAGTGCCGGGTGACGCCCATCAAGGAAACCGTCCGGGCCCAGGCCAGCAGTCGGCGAGTGGCCGAAAAACAGGCGGCGGCGGAAATGCTGGAAAAACTGCAGAAAATCACCCTCAAACCGAAGCGCAAGGGTTAGGCCATGACAGATTCAAAACAACGTTGCGGCTATGTGGCCATTGTGGGTCGCCCCAATGTGGGCAAATCCACACTGCTCAACCATATGCTCGGCCAGAAGGTCAGCATCACCTCCCGCAAGCCCCAGACGACCCGGAACAATGTTCAGGGCATCAAGACGGAAGGCGACACCCAGATCGTCTTTGTCGACACGCCGGGGCTGCATCGGGCGGAAACCAAAGCCATCAACCGCTACATGAACCAGGCGGCAACCACCGCCATCAAGGATGTGGATGTGGTGATTTTCCTGGTGGACCGACTGGCCTGGACCGAGGAAGATGAAATGGTGGCGCAGCGGCTGGAAAACCTCTCCTGCCCGCTGATTCTGGCCATCAACAAAGTCGACAAGATTGAACAGAAAGACACGCTGTTGCCGCACCTGCAGAAGCTGAGCGAGCGGTTTCCCAAGGCGGAAATGATCCCGCTGTCCGCGTTGCGCAACACCAATCTGGATCGGCTCGAGGACTTGATTGTCGAGCGGTTGCCGGAGGGGATACATCTGTTTCCGGAAGATCAGCTGACGGACAAAAGCTCGCGCTTCATGGCAGCAGAAATGGTGCGTGAAAAAATCACCCGCCAGCTGGGTGATGAGCTTCCCTATCAGATGGCGGTGGAAATCGAAGAGTTCAAAGACGATGGCCGGATTCTGCACATCTCCGCCGTGGTGCTGGTGGAGCGGGATGGCCAGAAGCGCATTCTGATCGGCGACCGTGGCGAGCGTATCAAGCAGATTGGTCAGCAGGCCCGACTGGATATGGAAAAGCTGTTTGATCAGAAGGTGATGCTCAAGCTCTGGGTCAAAGTGAAATCGGGTTGGTCCGATGACAGCCGCGCCCTGCGCAGTCTGGGTTACGACGACCTGTAACGGCGGGGGCGCGATATGCGCATTGAGTTCCAGCCCGCCTATGTATTGCACACCCGTCCCTACCGGGATACCAGCCTGTTGCTGGATCTTTTGACGCCGGATTTTGGCCGGATTGGCGCCGTCGCCAAGGGGGTGCGCCGGGGTAAAAGCCAGCGTCGCCCCTTGCTCAACCCCTTCATTCCCATACTGGTCTCGCTCGGTGGCCGAAGCAGCCTGAAAACCCTCACGGCGGTGGAGGCGGATGGTATCGGTCATCGGCTGGCCGGCCTGTCGCTCTACAGTGGCTTTTACGTCAATGAGCTGATTGTGCGTCTGCTCGGAGAGCAGGACCCCAACCCGGATCTGTTTGACGATTACCGCTGGACGATGAATGCCCTGTCCACCAACCCGGCGGATGCCTCGCCGGAGCCGGTATTGCGTCAGTTCGAGTGGCGCCTGCTGGATGGGCTGGGCTACGGGATCAGCTTTACCGAGGAAGCGGACACCGGCGAACCGGTGCGCGCCGACGCTCTCTATCGCTTCGACCCCGAAGCCGGCTTCATTCCCACCTACAGTAGCCGTGACCCGCAGGAGACGCCCAAGCTGTTTGTGGGGTCGGACCTGCTGGCCTGCGCCCAGGCCGACTTTTCCGAGCCTCAGACTCTGATGACCGCCAAGCGCCTCAGCCGACTGATGCTGCACCCGCTGTTGGGGAGTAAGCCATTGAAAAGTCGGGACCTGTTCCGCCCGGCCTGATGGTAGCGGCATCGCTTTGGGCTGCTTTGCAACCGGTGCCAAAGCTAATTATTGTATTATAATAGGGCGTTTCGTAGAATGACCGGTACGAATAACGCTGATAACGACAACGATAGAAGGTATGGATTATGACGAGTATCTCTCCTCTGCGACAGCTGTTGGCCGGGGGCGCCCTGGTGGCTGCCGGACTGGGCCTGGTTGCCTGTTCCGAGGCGCCTGAGGAAACCTCCTCCGCCAACGCTAATGTCGACAACGGATTGCCTGAGTATCAGGTCCCCCTGGTCGAGTTCGGGGCCGATCCCTGGATTCATCGCACCGAAGACGGTCAATATTACTTTATTTCCACCGCGCCGGAGTTCGATCGGATCGAACTGGTCACTGCCGACACTCTCAATGGCCTGGCCGACGCCGAGCCCAAGGTGATCTGGCAGCGTCCGGACGAAGGACCCACGGCGGGGAACGTCTGGGCACCGGAGCTGCACCGTATTGATGGCGTCTGGTATGTGCACGTAGCGCTGGGTCACGGCGATCAACCATTCCGCATGCGGATGCATGTTCTGTCGAATCCCAACGAAGACCCGATGACCGGGGAGTGGACCGACGAGGGTGCTATCGAGACTCCCTGGGAGAGCTTCTCCCTTGATGCCACCACCTTTGAGCACAACGGCAAGCGCTATCTGATATGGGCCCAGAGTGATCAGCAGGGGCGCTACAATTCCGCGCTCTACCTGGCCGAAATGGACAGCCCTACGTCCATTACCGGACCGGTGATCGCCATTACCGAGCCCGAGCTCGATTGGGAGCAGGTGGGCTACAAGGTCAATGAAGGCGCGGCGGTGCTCAAGCGCAACGGCCGGATTTTCGTGACCTATTCCGCGGCGGCCACGGATCACAACTATGCGGTGGGTCTGGTATGGGCGGATGACGACGCCGATCTGACCGATCCCGCCTCCTGGAAGAAATCCCCCGAGCCGGTGTTCCACACCAACGAGTCTCTGGAGCGTTTCGGCCCCGGGCACAACAGCTTCACTGTGGCGGAAGACGGCGAGACGGACCTGATGGTCTATCACGCTCGCAGCTACAAGGAACTGAAGGGCAATCCGCTGACCGATCCCAACCGCCACGCCCGGGTGCGGGTGATCGGATGGGATGAGGACGGGTTTCCGGAGTTCTATCAGAACCGTCCGGACAACCACCACCTGAACTCCGAGCAGTACGAAGATTCCAGTGCGGACGCCTCTGAGTATGGCCGCGCCTACATCAGCAAGGAGTCGTTCGGCGAGCTGCCCGACGGCCGCGAAGTGATCCGTTTCACCCTGAACAATGGTGAAGGCATGGAGGTCAAGCTGATGAACTACGGAGGCATCATCACGCACCTGACCGTACCGGATCAGAACGGTGAGCTGGATAACGTGGTACTGGGTTTTGAGACGCTGAACGATTATCTGGAACAGAACCCGCCGTACTTCGGCGCGCTGATTGGTCGCTATGGCAACCGTATTGCCAACGGCCGTTTTGATCTGAACGGTGAGACCATCACGCTGGATCAGAACGACGGCGACAACCACCTGCACGGTGGGGTTGTGGGCTTTGATAAGAAGCTGTGGGACGCCAAGTTTGTCTCCGACGAGCGGGGTCTGGCGGTCGAGCTGTTCCTGCTGAGCGAAGACGGGGATCAGGGTTATCCGGGTAATCTGGAAGTGACCACCCGTTATGTCCTGACCGATGATAACGAGCTGATCACGGAATTCCGCGCGGAAACCGACAAGGCGACGCCGGTGAACCTGACCCAGCATACTTACTTCAATCTGTCGGGTGAAGGCAAGATTCTGGATCACACTCTGCAGATCAATGCCGATCGCTACACCCCCGTGGACAGCGGCCTGATTCCCACCGGCGAGCTGGCACCCGTTGCCGGTACCCCGCTGGATTTCACCGAGCCCAAGCCGATTGGCGAAGACATCAATGCGGATCATCCACAACTGATGCGCGTGGGCGGTGGTTTTGACCACAACTTTATTTTGAACCGCGAGGGTCAGGATGGGTTGATCGTAGCGGCTCGTGCCGAAGATCCGAACACTGGCCGGGTGCTGGAAGTGTTGACCGAGGAGCCGGCGATTCAGTTCTATTCCGGTAATTTCCTGGACGGCTCGCTGTCCGATGGCGAGCGCGAGTTTGTCCTCCACGGCGGCTTCTGCCTGGAGCCCCAGCACTATCCGGATTCACCCAACCAGCCGGAATTCCCGAGCACCATTCTGGAGCCGGGTGAGGTGTATGAAACCAGCATGAGCTTCCGGTTTGATGTGAAGTAAAACGTTCGAAAGAACGGAGCGCATGAACCGCCCTTGGCTGTAGGCCTTGGGCGGTTTTTTTATTAGGAGGTTTTTTTACAGGTGCTTCGTCGCGGAGTGCTGCGGAAGGGTACACCGCTTTGGGACACGCTGTGAATACATCCCTGTACGCTCGATCACCCGCCGTCCAGGCGGGTGACGGTCCCAAAGCGGTGTACCCTTCCTCCGCCAGTGCCGAATTAGGCCGTGTTAGAAATAGATCATTTGGAATGCTTGGCTCCCACCTCCTCATGCTGCGTAGGGCGGGTAAGCGAAGCGCACCCGCCGTTACCCTTGCGTTACGCCACATCAATGTTCTGTATGGGTGTCCAAGTGCGGGAACGGCGGGTGCGCGCTTTGCGCTTACCACGCCCTACGCAGCCTGAGGAGTTTAAAATCGACGACCTCGACCCTCTCTATTTCTAACACGGTCTAATCCGGCACTGGCGGAGGGAGGGTGTCCCCCTTTGAGACCGTCGCCTGCCTGGATGACAGGCGATCGAGCCCCCATGGATGGGTTTACGGCGTGTCTCAAAGGGGGACACCCTCCCGCAGCACTCCACGACGAAGTAACCAAACAAAAAAACGGCCCACCCCAAAAGGTGAGCCGTTTTCGGAATGTTCATCGGCATCCTTGCCGAACGTTCAATGCCTTACCAGAACCGCATGTAAATGAAGGCGGTGATGCCGAGAATGATAACGGTGTGGATGATATCCCACTTATCAATGCCGGCCTTGATTTCGGCACGCTGTTCCTTACTGATCGACCCATAGGTCAGGCCGGCCACCTGCTCATCGCTGGCCTGACGGGTGAAGAAGCTCACCCCGATGACCAGCAGCACAATGGCAATAAACAGGACCGAGCAGAAGTACAGCCAGTTCAGGTCAACCATGCCCAGCCAGATACTGCCCTCGGGCAGGCTGTCTTCGAAGATGGTCAGCACCAGGCGCGTCATGCCGATCACGAAACCGGCGACCAGACCGGTGATACCGGCGGCGGGGGTGATTTTGCGAGAGAACACACCCAGCAGGAATACTGCGGCAATACCCGGGGCAATCAGCGACTGAACCAGCTGCAGATACTCATACAGTACATCGGCGATGGACTGCATGATCGGAATCCACAGAATACCCAGTGCGACCACGGCTACGGTGGCATAACGGCCCACTTTCACCAGGTGCTGTTCGCTCGACTGGGGCTTGTACTTCTTGTAGAAATCGATGGTGAACAGGGTCGCCGAGGAGTTGAACAGCGAGGCCAGGGAGCTCATTAGCGCTGCGATCAGACCACCGATCACAATGCCCTTGATACCCGAGGGCAGCAACTCGGTTACCAGCGTGGCAAAGGCCTGGTCCGCACTGGCCAGGTTGATCTGGCCCTGCTCGTGCAGTGCGTAGGCGATCATGCCCGGGAACAGGAAGATGAATACCGGCAGCAGCTTCAGGTAACCGGCGAAGATGGTACCGCGACGGGCGGCCTGAATGCCTTTGGCGGTCAGCACACGCTGAACAATGTACTGGTCAGTACACCAGTACCACAGACCGATGATGATGGAACCGCCGATCACGCCCAGCCAGGGGAATTCCGGATCGTCCAGTGGCCGCATCAGGCTCATGCGCTCAGCGTTGATGCGCTCCAGCTCTTCCATGCCGCCGACTTTATCCATGCCCACAAACAGGATGACCAGAGAACCCAGGATCAGGATCGGCGTCTGAATGACCGAGGTGACCAGAATGGCCTTCATGCCCCCGGCGACGGTGTACAGACCGGTAATCAATACCAGGCCCATGGCCGCGATCCAGAAGAAGTCGATGCCCCAGAGGGAATCGATACCCAGTACGGTTTTCAGTACCACGCCACCGGCGTAGACCGTGACCGACACTTTGGTCAGAACGTAACTGACCAGTGAGATGAACGAGAGGAAGGTGCGTGAGCTACTGGAGTAACGGCGCTCCAGGTACTCGGGCATGGTGTAGACCTTGGCGCTCCAGTAGAAGGGCGCAAACACCCAGCCGAGAAGGATGATAATCCACGACTGCAGTTCCCAGTGGGCCATGGCCATGCCTGTCTGGGCACCGGCGCCGGAGAGGCCGACCAGATGCTCGGAGCCGATATTGGAGGCGAAAATGGAGGCCCCGATTACCAGCCAGCCCGCATTGCGGCCCGCCAGGAAGTAATCGGTGGTGTCTTTTTCCTTCTCCATGAAGGACCAGACCACTACCCCAAGAAGAATCAGGAAGAACAGGCCGAGAACGGCCCAGTCCAGACCACTGAATGGAATCATCGTTATCTACCACCCTGGTTTTTTTAGGCTAAGAAATAGCGTTATTGGATGGCTCCCAAGGAAGGAACCTACTTATTAAAGTATTATCATATCATTTAAAGCAGCGGTCTGAGAATCACCGATTGCGCCGGAATCGGTAAATTTACGGGTCGACGTCGAATAAAGCGCTGATATCCCGCTCGTAAGCCCAGCGTAAAATCTCGTCCACCTCATTGTCGAGCGCCCTGATCGGGCTGGCGACTTGATCATACTGACGGGCCTGCAGTATTTTGTCGAGAAGGCCGCTGATCCGTTTCAGGCGGGGCACGCCGCAGTAGCAGCAGCTACCGTACAGTCGGTGCACCAACTCTTCCAGCTGCTCGAAATCCTGGTTGTCGAAGGCCTGGTTGATGGCGTCCCGCTCACCACCCAGGTTCTTGACCAGCATTTCCAGCATGTCCCGGGCCAGGGTCGGCTTGTGGTTGGCGAGCTTGAGGCACAGGGGAATGTCCACCGGGCTGGGCTGTTCATCCTCGGCCAGTTCAATGGCGGGCAGCCTGGGTTGGGTCGGCGTGCCGTGAACCGGGCCCTCCACGGCCTGACGCCCATTGAGCGGTACCCAGCGATTGACGATATGGGCCAACTGGTTTTCGCTGACCGGCTTGCTGACGCAGTCGTCCATACCGGCGATCAACAGTTCCGCTTTTTGTTCGGTCATAGAGTGGGCGGTGAGGGCAATGATCGGGGTGCGCCGCCGGGGGTGATCGATGCGCAGCCGTTTGGTGGTCTCGATGCCGTCCATGCCGGGCATCTGGATGTCCATGAAAATCAGGTCGAATTCCTGTTTCCGACACCATTCCAGTGCTTCCTTGCCGCTGGTGGCCAGTACCACTTCGGTGTTCAGACCGCGCAGCAGCTCTCCGGCCAGTTGCAGGTTGGCGGGATTGTCATCGACCACCAGAATGCGGGCGGCGGGTTTGCCGCCGGCGTTCGGGCCTTTGCTCTGGGCGTCGCCCGGGCGCTTCAGGGGAATGTCCATCTGCCGCGCCAGGGTCTCCAGCAATGCCTCGTAGCTGATCGGTTTATTGATGAAGGTGGTGCTGCAGGTGTCCACGCCCTGGCGGAACAGGCGCTGGTGTGCCGGGGTGCAGCAGGCGATCAGAATGCAGTCGAATTCGCGCCGCAGCTGTTGGGTCAGGCTTTCCAGCAGGGGCGCCTGGAGCTTGCGCTCGCTCGGTGCGATATCCATGAACACCAGGCGAAACGCATCGTCCCGCTCCTGGGCTTTGCGCAGGGCCGGGAAGATATCGTGAATGGAGGAGATGGTGTCCGTGTCGGCCTGCCACAGGTGCAGCAGTTGCTCCAGTTGGTGGCAGGACGGGGGGTTGTCGCTGCAGATCAGGGCCCGTTCTCCCAACAGCAGACGTTCGGCCGGGGTCTCCGGCAGACTCTTGTCGATACCCAGACGGGCGGTGAACCAGAACCGGGCCCCCTGCTCGGGCTGGCTCTCAACGCCGATTTCGCCGCCCATGCGTTCCACCAGTCCCTTACAGATCACCAGGCCGAGACCGGTGCCACCGTATTCCCGGGTGCTGGAGGTGTCCGCCTGGTTGAACGCGCTGAACAGCCGCTCTTTCTGTTCGGCGGTGAGGCCAATGCCGTTGTCACTGACGCTGACCTTGAGGGTGAGCTGGGTTTCCTGGCGGTTGATCAGGGCGGTGTGCACGACAATGTTGCCCTGCTGGCTGAACTTGATCGCGTTGCTCACCAGGTTGGTCAGCACCTGTTTGAAGCGCAGCGGATCACCGAGCAGGTGCAGCGGCAGGTTGTCGTCGAGCAGGGTCACCAGTTGCAGGTTTTTCTCGTGGGCATCCGGCGCCAGAATGTGTACGGCTTCCTCCACAACTTTGCGCAAGGGCAGGGGGACATAGTCCAGCGTCAGTTTGCCGGACTCGATTTTGGAGAAGTCCAGAATGTCGTTGATCACGGTCAGCAGGTTCTGGGAGGAGTCCCGGATGGTCTCCAGGTACTCTTTCTGCTGTTCGTCCAGGTCGGTTTTCAGGGCCAGATTGGTGAACCCGAGAATGCCGTTGAGCGGGGTGCGGATTTCGTGACTGGTGTTGGCCAGAAACTCTGATTTGATCCGGCTGGCTTCCAGGGCCTCCTTGCGGGCCATGTTCAGCTCGATATTCTGGATCTCAATGGTTTCCAGGGTCTCGCGCAGGTCCTCGGTGGACTGGTCGATGTTCACCTGCATATCCCGGTGAGCCTGTTCCAGGGATTCGGCGGTGTCGTTCACCGCTCGGGCCAGCTCGTCCAGCTCACGGCTTCCCATACTCGGTAGGCGGCGGTCCATCTGGCCGCGGGCCATGCCCTGGATTGTTTCCCGGATCTGGTTCAGTGGGCGCGTTAAGTGCTTGTAAAGACGGGTGGAGAACCACGCACACAGCGCCAGGCACACCAGCGTCAGTACCAGGGTAATCAGGATGGTCTGGTAACGCAGCACCAGAAACGGTGAGGCCAGCAGCTCCACCTCGATCCAGCCGGGCGATGGCGCGCCGTCCCGGCCCGGGACCGGATGGGCAAAGCGGATCGATTTGGGGGTTTCCCGCTGTTGGGGCTGGCTCAGGTCCGCCGGTGCGGGATTGACCAGCGGCAGCATGCGAGGCCCGCTGTGAATGGTGGTGCCGCTGTCTTTGAGATACAGCTCGACGGCCCGGATGTAGGGCTCTTCCAGAGAGGCCTGAATGACCGAGCGCATTAGGTCCGGGTCATTCCGGCTCAGGGTTTCGGCGCTGATTTCGGCCAGTTTCTCACTCAACGCGCCTCCGCGCTGGCTGACAAACTTGTTCAATTGCGCCAGATACAGGTAGGTCAGAGTGAAGGCGAGGATCAGGGTGACACCCAGGGCGGGGAAGAGTACCAGGCGCCATATCTGGGTTTTGATGTCGGTCAGTCTCATGGGGCTTGTTATCGTTTCCGTTCCGTGTGCGGCCAAGTCCGCTGGTTTGGTTTCACCTTAGCATATTCAGCGGTAGAATAGCGGGCTTTTGCGGGGTCTGTGAAGCGGTTCCCAGCCCCGTCCCATCGATGGTTATGGCGTTCAGATTATGGCGGTATCCCCTTTTCCGACGATTGTGTCCTGTGTTGGCAATACACCGCTGGTGCGCCTGCAGCGGCTGCCCGGCGACACCAGCAACGAGATTCTGGTCAAGCTCGAAGGCAATAACCCGGCGGGTTCGGTCAAGGACCGGCCGGCCCTGTGGATGATCCAGCAGGCTGAGGCCCAGGGATTGATCCAGCCGGGCGATACCCTGATCGAGGCCACCAGTGGCAACACCGGCATCGCCCTGGCGATGGTGGCGGCGATCAAAGGGTATCGGATGATCCTGATCATGCCCGATAACAGCACTCAGGAGCGCAAGGATGCCATGACGGCCTACGGCGCCGAGCTGATTCAGGTGACCGAGGAGGAGGGCATGGAAGGCGCCCGCGATCTGGCGCTGAGGATGCAGGCCGAGGGGCGTGGTCGGGTACTCGATCAGTTTGGCAACGCCTCCAACCCCCAGGCCCACTACGAGACCACCGGCCCGGAAATCTGGCATCAGACCGACGGGCGGATCACCCACTTCATCAGCTCCATGGGTACCACGGGGACCATCATGGGGTGCTCCCGCTATTTCAAGGAGCAGAATCCGAACATCGAAATCATCGGCCTGCAGCCGGATGAAAACGCCAAAATCCCGGGGATTCGCCGCTGGCCGGAAGCCTATCTGCCGAAAATTTACGACGCGTCCCGGGTCGACCATATCGTCAATATGCCCCAGCAACTGGCGGAGGAGACCATGCGGGCCCTGGCCCGTCAGGAGGGCATTTTTGCCGGGGTCTCTTCCGGCGGTTCGGTGGCGGCGGCGCTGGAGTTGAGCCGACACGTCAGCAACGCAGTGATTGTGGCCATCGTCTGTGATCGGGGCGATCGCTACCTGTCGTCCGGCGTATACCGGGCATGAGCCGCCGGCCACCCGCGCGTCCCGGTCGGCGACCCCGCTCGGGGCGCAAACCCCGGTTCCAACCCCGACACCTGCCCGATGCCCTGACCGTGGAACGCCTGAGCCACGACGGCCGGGGCATTGTCCGCTGGCAGGGCAAGACCCTGTTTGTCGCCGGCGCTCTGCCGGGGGAGTCGGTCCGCGTGCTCCTGGAAGGGGAGCAGAGCCGGTACGCCGAGGGCTCCGCCGCCGAAGTGCTCGCGCCAGCACCGGAGCGGCAAACCCCGCCCTGTCCACATTTTCGGGAGTGTGGCGGCTGTCAGTTGCAGCACGTGCGGCCCGATACGCAGCTCACTTTCAAGCAGAAGGCCCTGCTGGACCAGTTGTCCCGGTGGGGCGGCGTCGTACCGCGCCAGGTCGCCCCCGCCATTGAATCCCCCAGCGAGGGCTATCGCCATCGGGCCCGCCTGGGCGTCTGGACGGACAAGCGCGGCCAGGTCACCCTCGGGTTTCGTCGACGGGGCCAGCGGGAACTGGTGAGTATCGGGCACTGCGATGTGCTGGCACCGGCGCTCAACGCCCTGATTGAACCGCTGAACCGGTGGCTGTCTGGCCTTCAGGCGCGCGGCGCCATCAGTCATATCGAGCTGATTCTGGCGAGTGAAGGGCCAGCGCTGGTTCTCCGGGAAATCAAAACGCTGAAAGACGCTGATTGCGAAGCGCTGGCCACCGCTTTGCCCGCCGTCCCGCCGGAGCGGATCTGGCGCCAAATCAACGACCAGAGCACGCTACTCACGTTGGGCGGAGAGCCCTGTGATCCCCGGCTGAGCTACGAGCTACCTGAGTTCGATCTCAGCCTGGCGTTTCATCCCCAGGACTTCACCCAGGTGAATGCCGAGGTCAACCGCCGCATGGTCCACCAGGCGATGGACTGGTTGGCCCCTCGGCCCGGAGAGCAGGTGCTGGACCTGTTTTGTGGCATCGGCAACTTTACGCTACCCTTGGCCCGCTCCGGCGCCCGGGTACTGGGGCTGGAGGGGGCCGCCAGCATGGTGAGCCGGGGCGAAGAGAACGCCCAGCGCAATCACCTGGAGGCAAGCTTCGCCCAGGCCAACCTGGCCGACCCCAGCCCCGCCATGCGCCGCCGTTGGGGCACGCCGGATGCGGTGCTGATCGACCCGCCGAGAGAAGGCGCGCGCGAGGTTCTGGACACAGTGATAAAACTCCGGCCGGGCCGCCTGGTCTATGTGTCCTGCAATCCCGCCACCCTGGCGAGGGATGCCGCCGAATTGGCCAAGTCGGGTTATGACTTGCAATCCGTCGGCGTGCTGGATATGTTCCCGCACACCGAACATGTGGAATCCATGGCGCTGTTCGAGCGCCGCTAACACCGACAGGACGATCTCCGGGCTTTTTGACGGCCGGGGGTCGAGGGTGAACAAGACCGATGGTAAAAGTTCGAGAAGACCATCCCGTTGCCGACGACGGCACCATTGACATTGACGCCTGGCTTGAGCGATTGCCCGGGGCGGCGGAGCGCTCAGAAGAAAGCCAGGCGCAGCTGCTCCGGGCCTGTGCCCTCAGCGCCGAAGCCGACCGGGTCAACACTCAGGTTGAGTATGACTGGGGCAGCAGTTGTCTGAGTATCGGGCTGGATATGGCCGAGTTGCTGGCGGATCTGCAACTGGATCAGGACACCCTGGTGGCGGCCATTCTCTACCGGGCGGTGCGCGAAGAGCGCCTCACCCTTGAGGCCGTCCAGAAAGCCTTTGGCGAGACGGTGGCCAAGCTGATCAAGGGCGTATTGCGCATGGCCGCGATCAGCTATCAGCGCGGCGATGGCGACGAGCGGGTGTTCGGTCGGCAATCCGAAGAGCAGGCGGAAAATATCCGCAAGATGCTGGTGGCCATGGTCGATGATGTGCGCGTGGCGCTGATCAAGCTGGCCGAGCGCACCTGCGCCATACGCGCGGTCAAGGACTCAGGCCCCCAGCGGCGGCGGCAGGTCGCCCGGGAAGTGGCGGACGTCTACGCCCCCCTGGCGCACCGCCTGGGCATTGGCCACATCAAGTGGGAACTGGAAGACCTGGCCTTCCGCTATCTGGAGCCGGCGGATTACAAGCGCATCGCCACACTGCTGGATGAGCGGCGGCTGGCGCGCCAGGAATACATCGACAACGTCCTGAAGGTGTTGCGCGATGAGTTGAAAGACGCCCATATTGACGGTGAGGTCACCGGCCGGGCCAAGCACATTTACAGCATCTGGCGGAAGATGCAGCGCAAGGGCATCAGCTTCTCCCAGGTGTACGACATTCGGGCCGTGCGCATACTGGTGCCCACCGTGCGCGACTGCTACACCGTGCTGGGTATCGTGCACAGTCAGTGGCGCAACATCCCCCACGAGTTCGATGACTACATCGCCTCGCCCAAGGAAAATGGCTACCGGTCACTGCATACCGCGGTCATTGGTCCGGACAACAAAGTACTGGAAATTCAGATCCGCACCTTCGCCATGCACGATGAGGCGGAGCTGGGGGTGTGTGCCCACTGGCGCTATAAAGGTACCGATACCGATGCCAGTGAAAAAAGCTACGAACAGAAAATTGCCTGGTTGCGTCAGGTGCTCGAGTGGCACGACGAGTTGGGCGGCGACGGCCAGCCGCTCAAGGAAGGCCTGCGCGCGGTAGATCAGGACCGCATCTACGTGTTTACCCCGGAAGGCCACGTGGTGGATTTGCCCAAAACCGCCACCCCGCTGGATTTTGCCTACCGCATTCACACGGATGTGGGTCATCGCTGTCGCGGTGCCAAGGTCAACAACCGTATCGTGCCCCTGAACTATCACCTGAATACCGCCGATCAAGTGGAAATTCTCACCGGCAAGCGGGAGGCGCCCAGCCGGGATTGGCTGTCGCCGGCACTGGGCTATATCAACACCGCCCGGGCCCGGGCCAAGGTGCAGCACTGGTTCAAGGTGCAGGCACGGGACCAGAACATTGCCGAAGGTCAGGCGCTGTTGGATCGGGAATTCAAACGGTTGGCGCTGCTGGATCTGGATTTCGAAGCCCTGGCCCACAAACTGAATATGCAGAGTCTGGACGACCTCTACGCCGCGGTAGGCGCCAGCGATATCGGTGTCGGTCAGGTACTGAGTGCCGCTCAGCGACTGCTCAAGGCCTCGCGCCCGGAAGAGCTGGTCATCCCGTTCAAGGCCAAATCCGGCAAACGCAAGAAAGATTCGGATGTCTACATCGAAGGTGTGGGCAACCTGCTCACCCAGATTGCCAGTTGCTGTAACCCGGTCCCCGGGGATGCCATTACCGGCTATATCACCCTGGGTAAAGGCGTGTCCATTCACCGACAGGATTGCAGCAACATCTTGCAGCTTCAGGCCGATGAACCCCAGCGGATCATCAAAGTGTCCTGGGGTGAGACGCCTCAGAGCAGCTACTCGGTGGATATCATCATCGAAGCCTACGACCGTCAGGGGCTGCTGCGGGACATCACCACACTGCTGGACAGCGAACGTATCAACATCAGCGCCATGCAGACGCTGTCCGACAAGCGCAAGAACACCGTGGATATGCTGGTCAGCGCCGAGATTCGAAGCATCGATGAACTGAGCCGAATCCTCACGCGCCTCAACCAGCTACCCAACATTGCCTCGGCCCGCCGCAAACACTAAGCGCTGGCACCAAAACAACCCGTAGGGCGGATAAGGCCAACGGCCGCATCCGCCGCAACCCAAACACTCGGGACCATCACAATCATGCCTCACACTGTAGACGACTTACTCTACCTCATGTCCCGCCTGCGCGAGCCCAACACCGGCTGCCCCTGGGACCTGAAGCAGTCCTACCGCACCATCGCCCCCTCCACCCTGGAAGAGGCCTACGAAGTGGTGGACACCATCGAGCGGGGCGACTATGACCATCTGCGCGAAGAGCTCGGAGATCTGCTGTTTCAGGTGATTTTCTACAGCCAACTGGGCAAGGAAGAGGAGCGCTTTGATTTCGGCCAGATCGTTGATGGCTTGGTGAGCAAACTGATTCGCCGTCACCCGCATGTCTTCCCCGATGGCACCCTGGACAGTCGCGTGGACGACCAGGCCTCATTGCCGGCGGATGTCAAACAGCGCTGGGAGGCCATCAAACAGCAGGAGCGGGAAGAGAAGGGCGTGCGGGGTGTACTCGACGACGTGCCCCTGAATCTCCCGGCCCTCAGCCGCGCGGCCAAATTGCAAAAACGCGCCGCCAACGTCGGCTTCGATTGGCCGGACGTCCGCGGTCCCCTGGGTAAAATCCGGGAGGAGACCGACGAGTTGACCGAGGCGCTGGAGGCCGGCGACCAGGCTCACCTGACCGAAGAGCTGGGCGACCTGCTGTTCGCCGTCACCAATACCGCCCGCCACCTGAAGATCGACCCCGAAGCGGCTCTGCGTCAGGCCAACCGCAAGTTTGAGCAGCGCTTCCGCTACGTCGAGCAGAATGCCGAGGGAAATCTGAACGATCACTCTCTCGAAGCCCTCGATACCCTCTGGAACCAAGCCAAAACCCAACCCCGTAGGTCGGATTAGCGCAAAGCGCGTAATCCGACAATCCCACCCGATCCCCACAACGTGGGCTTACGGCCTTCGGCCTAAACCAACCTACGAATCGGTAAGCCACTCCACCAATCGATTGCAACGCCATCTTATGACTCTGGCGCCGAAATCAGCCTTCTCCTTATAAACAAAAACTCTGTGACCACCCCAATGAAATCGGTTAACCTCCAATCCGTGAACTACAATAAAAGTGATGGAATCTCGGCCAGGAGAAGTAACGGTGAATTGGCAAGACGTCCAGCCGGATTCGATGGACCGGAGCACAAGCTCCATCAAAATCCACGTCTCCGAGCTCAGAGTCGGCATGTTCGTTTCCAAACTCGATCGGGATTGGCTCGATACGCCGTTCCTGGTGCAGGGCTTTATGATCGAAGGCCCGGAAGATGTCGACACCGTGGCCGAATACGCCGAGTATGTCTGGATCGACGCCGTGCCGACGAATTGGCGGCCCCCGGAACAGCGCACTGGCCTGAAAGCCGCCATCCGCCCCAAAACCACCTACATCAATAAAGTTTCGGCCCGGGAAGAGCACGGTCAGGCGATCAAGGTGTTTCGCCAGGCCCGCCAGCTCACCAAAACCCTGGTCGATGACATTCGCCTTGGGGGTGCCATCAATACCGAACAGGCCAAAGCCACGGTTCGGACCTGCGTCGACAGCATCCTGCGCAACCCCGATGCGCTCCTGTGGATGACCAAAATCCGCAATGAAGACGAATACACCGCCGAGCACTGCCTGAACGTCTGCATACTGGCCATCGCTTTCGGGCGGCACCTGGGCATGGAAGAGGCGGACCTGGAAAAGCTGGGTCTGTGCGGTCTGCTCCACGATGTGGGCAAGATGCGGGTACCGCCGGACATCTTGAATAAACCGGGCGCGCTCACCCCGAAAGAGTTCAACATGATCCGGGCCCATACCGTGCACGGCCGCAACCTGTTGCTGTCCACGCCGGGCATTTTCAACGTGGTGGTGGACGTGGCCTACACCCACCACGAACGCATCGACGGAACCGGTTATCCGCGCAAACTGCCAGCGGAAAAAATATCCCGCTTCGCCCGCATCATCGCGCTGGTCGACGCCTACGATGCCATGACCGCCAACCGCTGTTACGCGGAGGCCATTCCCACCACCTCCGCTCTGAAAAATATCTACAAGGATCGCGGCACCCATTTCGATGAGAAGCTCGCCCTGGAATTCATCAAAAGCATCGGCCTTTATCCCCCGGGCACTATCGTACAGCTGCGCAACGAGCTGGTGGGCATAGTGCTGGAAACCAGTAAGAAGTACCGCCACCTGCCCAAGGTGATTCTGATCAAGCGAGGCGAGCGACCACTCAAAAAAGAACAGGTCATTAACCTGGCGGATGTGGAGCGGGGTCAACTGAAAGACGATTTCCTGATTCAACGGGCCCTCAAAGATGGGACCTACGGCATCAGTGTGGCCGAATACCGGGAAAAGGGGCTGGTGTTTCGGGCGGCGACGCCATAGCGACAAGCTTCCCGGGTTTGCAAAAAATGTGAGATAGTGCACACTTTAGCCGGTGAATGGGCGGGCTTTGACGCAAAAATCCGCGTAAAGCAATAAACGTTTAAGGTAAAGATTTTTCTGGGCAGACCGGGGATATATGTCAATCTGACGTACTTAAACACGTCATTCTGACGCGATTAAGTACGTCAGATTGATGTTGAATATACTGTTATGGCAATGCTCAATCAAGAATAGGAAGCAACATCAATCAATTGGAGGCAAGATGAAGTTAGCGAAAGCACATATCAAAGAGTTCCGTAGTATTAACGACTCTACGGAGTTCGAAATTAATGATATCACTTGCCTTGTGGGGAAGAATGAGTCAGGGAAAACGGCAATTTTGCGAGCCCTGTACAAGCTCAATCCAATAATTGAAGAGGATGGTTATTTCGATGTTACGGATGACTATCCAAGAAGAGATGTTTCCGACTATGAAGAGGCTGTAGAAGAGGGCGAGCGTGAGCCTGCAGTAGTTGTCACTGCTACTTATGAGTTGGAAAACGAAGACATTTTGGCAGTCGAAGCTATCTATGGTGAGGAGTGCTTCGCCTCTAGCAACCCGATAGTATCACTTTCAAAAGACTACGATAATAAGCGAACATTCGGAGAGCTTAAGCTAAACCAAGAAAAGGCACTGCAATACCTGATAAAATCAACAGATTTATCCGCTACAGTAAATGAGCAAGCGCTGGCAGCTGGCTCTGTTACTGAGGTCTGCTCTATTATCGAAGTTGCTGAGCAAACAGATGCTGCACAGTCGTTGTTACGCAAGATTAAACCTATAAAGGAAAACGGACTTAGATACGTCGTTTACAACGACATATTAAGAAGCAGAATTCCCAAGTTCTTGTACTTCGACGACTATTACCAGATGAAAGGCCAAGATAATGTAGAGGCGCTCCAAAAAAGGCGTGCAGAGAATACGTTAATTGAATCGGATCACCCCTTGCTTGGCTTGCTCTCTCTTGCAAAGTTAAAACTAGACGAGCTTTCAGATCCAAAGCGCACCGAAGCGTTACTATCAAAATTAGAAGCAGCTGAAAACCAGCTTACCTCACGAGTGCTCAAGTATTGGTCGCAAAATAAGCACATACGGCTGAAATTTGATATTAGACCTGCTCAACCAGAAGACCCAGAAGGAATGAGATCCGGAACCAATATCTGGGGCCGTGTTGTAGACACCAAGCACATGGTTAGTACCCCTTTGCGGACTCGTTCGAGAGGTTTTGTATGGTTTTTCTCTTTTCTAGCCTGGTATTCTGATCTGAAAAGGAATAAGGAAAATCTAATTCTTCTTCTGGATGAGCCAGGATTATCCTTGCATGCAAAGGCGCAAGCAGATCTTCTGGAGTATTTTGAGAAAGAGTTGCGGCCACACCATCAGGTTATTTACTCGACGCATTCTCCGTTTCTTGTGGATTCCACGAGGTTTGATCGAGTTCGCATTGTGCAAGACATTAGTGTCGAAAAATCTGACGAATTAGTGCCTAAAGAGAAAGAGGGAACCAAGGTCACTACAGAAATTTTAGAGGCCACTGAGGATAGCCTATTTCCGCTACAAGGTGCTCTAGGCTATGAAATTCATCAAACATTATTTGTAGGACCAAATAATCTTGTAGTGGAGGGTGTTTCTGATCTTCTGTATTTGCAAACAATTTCGTCGTTGTTGCAGGAGAGCGGTGAGGACGGGCTTAGTGACCAGTGGACAATTACTCCAGTGGGCGGATCTGACAAGGTATCGACCTTTGTTTCGTTGATTGGCTCCCAGAGAAGTCTAAATGTTGCAGTTCTGATCGACTACCAAAAAAAGGATAAGCAAAGCATCGAAAATATATTCAAGAAAAAGCTTCTTCATAAGAAGTCCGTGCTTACTTATGCGGATTTTACTGATGGAGACGAGGCTGATGTGGAGGATATGTTTAACGAGGGGTTTTACCTAAAACTAGTAAATAAGGAATATGGAATAAATATATCTGTATCTGACCTAAGAAAAGGCAAAGGGCGAGTAGTAAAGAAAGTAGAGGAATATCTAGAAAAACACCCTCTACCAAATGGGATTAAATTCAACCACTATCGTCCTGCCAAGTATTTTGCGTCAAAGATTAGCGAACTAAAAAAGGATCTAAGCGATTCGCAGCTTGACAGGTTCAGACAGGCATTCGGCTCTCTCAATGACCTCATCTAGCCTTGGGAGGCCATAACAAGCGGCTGCTTTCCGACTGCCAATAATGTCACTCCTTTTGCTGTCGCAAAAACAGCGCCACTTTTGGCAGCCGCAGAGCCGAGCGTTAGGCGCCAGCCCAAAATCGGTGTATATCAATGAATGATGTAATAAAAACTGAGCAGGAATTGTTTGATGAGCTGGAGTCGCTATGCAGATCTCCGGGCTACCTACATGCTATAGCTTACTTTTGCTTTAGAGATAACACTATTCGGTATAAAGATGGCGAGATGGTTGTTGATGATGTGATTCAGCAATTTTCATTTGAAAGGCTTGTTCGTACTGAAATTTCGACATTAATAGGTTTGGCGTGTAAAGGCCAACTTAATATTACTCATCCAGGACCGAAAAGCATTCAGGAATATATTGATAAAACCGAATCTCTATTAAAAAGTTTGCATAAGGCTATGATGCCTCCACTAGAAGAAATATTTGATAAAAGCAAAATTGGAGACCCTAGCTTTAATCCTTTCAGGACAGGAAAAGCGTTGAGAGAATCGATATTCTATGGAGGAGAGGCCGCCTATAACTTTCAATATCGAGATCTCGCATTAATAAAGTATAAAAATGATAGCGATTGGTTCCAGAAGAATAAGGGGTATTCAATTCAAGAAGCAGAACAGATAGTATCTTCTTTGCTTCTTTTGCAAAACACTAAAATTAGCGATGTGATTCCCTCTCAACTAAAGACGCTATCGCCGGAAGATTGGACAATGCTTCCTGGATTCGTCTTTACCGATAAGGAATTGTCAGAAAAATCCGGTGTAGATCTAGAGGTCACGAAATTCTTTCTTGAGTCGTTTACTTGTCCGCCGGACATTGATAAAAATCAGTTCTCCGCTTTAGATGACTTCAACCCTATGAATGCTTACCCAATTATAAGGGTGAGCGAAAGTGAGTTCATTTTGTTTCAAAATTACGGACTGCTAGAGGCCTTGTATGAAACGCCTTTCTTTTGGTTCAATGCGGACAATAATTACAAAGTTAAAGCTAGAGAAAACAGAGGGTTATTCACTGAAAGTTTCTCAGAAGAAAGGCTTAATCTCGTATTTGGTAAAAATAGGGTTTTTACCAATATTGATATTTATAAAGATAAGAAAACTAGAGTTGGAGAAATAGATGTACTTGTTATTTTTGCCAATAGGGCAATTGTTCTTCAAGCAAAATCAAAAAAATTAACAATTGCCGCAAGAAAAGGGAACGACAATAGTCTTAAGGAAGACTTTAAAAAAGCGGTTCAAGATGCTTATGATCAAGCATACCAATGCGCCGAGTTCTTAAATGATGAAAGCTACCGGCTGCAGGACTCTTCTGGAAGCGAGCTAAAGATATATAGAGAATTTGAAAGCATATATCCTTTCTGCGTAGTCTCTGATCATTATCCCGCTCTTAGTTTTCAAGCACGTCAGTTTTTAACATATCAAACGACGAAAGAGATTAAGCCTCCATTTGTCATGGATGTTTTCCTTCTGGATGTTATGACTGAGATGCTACAGTCTCCACTACATTTTCTGAGCTATGTAAATAGAAGGGTCGAATACGCGGAAAGGATTTTATCTAATCATGAGTTAACAATCCTTTCCTATCATTTAAAGCAGAACTTATGGATTGATAGTGATATTTCTATGATCCAGTTAGGCGATGATATTTGTGCCGATCTAGACTTGGCTATGCTCACAAGGAGGAATGGTGCCCCAGGAATTCAAACCCCAGAAGGTATATTGACAAAGTACAAAGATACCACTTATGGCCGGCTAATAGCTGAAATTGATGGTCTAGACGATCCCGCGACCATTGATCTTGGCTTTCTGCTCCTTTCATTGAGTGGAGACACCATAGAACAAATTAATGACGGGATTGATCAGCTATGTAAATTACATAGTGTGGATGGAAAGCATCATGATTTAACCTTGGGTATAGATCAAGGTAAAACCGGACTAACTATCCATTGCAATGGTGACAAGGTAAATATTGCTGGTCCTAGGTTAAAAAATCACTGTGAAAAAAGAAAATACGCTTTAAAAGCCGATACTTGGTTTGGACTTTGCCTAGATCCTACAAGTAGAAAAATTAAATTCGGTCTTGAGATGAAATTTGACTGGGTGCAATCTGATGAGATGGATCAAGCAATTAAAGATCTTCCAAAGCCCCAGAATCTTAAGAATGGTGGCCGAGTGAACTTTTCGACAAAAAGGCGAAATGAAAAGAAGATAGGTCGTAATGATCCATGTCCCTGTGGTAGTCAAAGAAAGTACAAAAAATGTTGTCTGGTATAGGTATGGTCGGTGTATCGCCTAACAAGCGCATGTTGTCGGACTGGTTTTCCGCTGCGTGAACTTGCACCACTTTGACGGACATTAGCTTACTGCGCCCTAAGCGTAGCCCCGTCTCTGGCTAATCCCTCACCATGATAATGGCCGTGAAATCTACTCTGAGCCCCTTAATGGAATAAAACTCCCGCTAAGACGTTAACTGGTTGAAACCCAATCAGTAGGAGGTCTTAGTCATGAAAAAATCAACACTCGTTCTCGCAATCGCTTCTGTTTTGGCTCTGCCAAGCTCCGCTCAAACCTTCAATTCTGAGGCCGAGGCTGACGCTCGGGTTAGCGCCGATGCGCAGATGCAAACCTCAGGAACTCGTGACGCCGGTGAGCCGGCAGGTGAACAGGATCAGCAGAACGCGGCGTCTACAGAAGCCCGCGGCGATGCGGGCGGCTCGTCCACTGTGAGCCTGCGGTCCGAAGAGCCGTCTTCCCAGGATGAGCCCGCCGAAACGGGCAATGAGGTTTCCGATAACGGGGATGCTATCAACGACGATGCTGATGAAACATCCGGTAGCGCTTCCAACCTGACTGCTGAGTCCCGCACTCTGCTGGAAGGCACTGGCGAGGTTGCTACCTCGGCTGCACAGAATGTCGAGGGCGAAGCCAATGCCGGCGCCGAGGCGGGGCTGACCACGGCGGCGTCCGTCGGTGAGCAAGCCGGTGAGCGTATGGAACAGGGGCAGGGCACGGCCGAAGCCGCTGTTCAGGGTGGCGTTGATACCGCTGCAGAGGCTGGCGCCCAGGCAGAGGAGCAGGCCGCTGCGGCTGTGGAGTCGGCCAGCGTTACGGCGGCGGCTGGTGCCGATGTGGCCGCGGAAGTCAGCCAGGCGGTTGGCAATGAAGTGTCCAACTCGGTAAGCGCGGCAACGGCGACGGCGGTTGATGCGGAGGTTGCCCAGCAGGTGAGCGCAACGGTGGCCGACCAGGTGGCCGGCGAAGCGGCCGGGGCCGCTGAAGCCTCCGTCAAACAGGTACTCGATGCCAGTATCACCCGCTAACACCCACTTCCAGTCAGCACCGGCGGGCCTCAGTCCGACCGGTGCTTTTTTTCGGAGTCATTCCCATGAATATGAATACATTACCCCGAATGGTACTGACCGTTGCCGCCGTTTTTTCCAGTGTTCCCGCCCTTGCTCAGAATGATGGCACGTCGGATAAAAAGGCGGACTTCAACGTGAAACTCCAGGCCGGCGGTGCCTATGATTCGACGCTGTCGGTTGCGTCGCTGGACCAGACATCCAACCAGGGCGACTCGGCAAATGTGTTTTACGGCCGGGTCGGTGGTGAGCTTTATCCGACCGAGCGGATCACCCTGAAAGGCAGTTACAGTCTGTCCTCACGCCGGTATCACGAGGTCAGCGAATTCGACCAGGATCTGGGCATCGCTTCGCTTGATGCTGCCATTGATCTGGCGGGCATTACCTGGGGCCTGAGTCGGCATGTCGCGGACGCCGAGCTCGCGTCCGAGCCCTTGCTGGATCTGACCAGAGACAGCCTCTACGCCGCCAAACTGTTCAGCGAGGGCCTGTATGTTCGCGGTGCCTATACCGACAGCGAAAAACGGTTTGAGAACAACCGCGAACGCAACGCCGATGGCGAAGAACTGGCCGCCGATGTCTATTACTTTTTCAACGGTGCCCGTAGCTTCTGGTCACTGGGCGTGGGCCGCGAGGTGGAGGAGGCCCGTTCGCTGGCGTTCGACAATGCCGCTCTTAAACTGCGGGCTCGCTATTCCTACACAGGCTCGATAGCGGGTAAGGAAAGCCGGATACAGCTGGGTTGGCGGTATCAGGATCGGGACTACGACAACGTAAGCGACGGAGGCTTGCCCGGAACGGGTAGCGCCATGTCGCCGACCGGAACGGGCACTCGGCATGACCGCAGTCATGTGGTCGAAGCGATCTGGTCGCTGAGTTTTACGCAGTGGTTGGCGCTGGAAACCAAGGTCGAGCACGGTAATTACCAATCGAACTTCGACGCGGCGGATTACCGGGAAACCGGGGTGTCGGCGTTGCTGAGTGTGGAGTTCTGAGGTTAGCCCGCTACTCCAACAGGCCGTGGCCAAAAATCGGGTCGCGGCCTTTCTCTCCCAGATCTTTTGCCTGCCCGGCCAGATAGTGCACCACTTCTTCACTGGAGGCCCGTTGCTTGGCCAGGGCACAGGCCACATGAGCGGTCACCGTCGGCGCGGCCATGGAGGTGCCACTCTCGTGGCCAAATTCCCCATTGCCCCGGGTGGTGCGTACCGACACGCCGGGGCCGGCAAAATCGATGTGCTCTCCTCGATTGGCCCAGCGATACACCTGCCTGTCCGCATCCACGGCGGTAATGGCGATTACGCCGGGGTAGGCCGCCGGGTAAAGCGGTGAGGCTGCGGGCCCCTCATTGCCTGCCGCCGCGACCACGGCGGTTCCCCCAGCGGTGATCCGTTCCATGGCGGTGGCGAGTATGCGGTTGTCAGGCCCCGTCAGGCTCATATTGATCACGCTCACCTCCCGCTCGGCCAGCCATTCCAGGCCCGACAGCAGATGCATCATGGTGGCGCCCTGGGCGTATTGATTGCGGCTGTAGAACACGGAGGCGTTATAGAGCCTCGCCTCCGGCAAGCGTGCGGGAACGTCGTCAAAGCTCCCTACCATGAGCCCGGCGACCGCCGTGCCATGGCCGGTGGGCGGACCTTGCTCTCCGGTGCCCTCGGGGTCCGGTAAAAAGGCTTGTTCCACGATGCGGCTGTTGATCAGCCCCGGATGTTCCGTGGCGATGGCGGTATCGATCATGCCCACCTTCACCGGTTGTTCGCACAGCGGTTTGCGCGGGCGCTCGACAGGTGTCGACGATGGGTTGTCGGACTGGGGGTTGTAGATATGGTTGCGGTCCAGCCGTTCGGCCAAGTCGGCCGGCAAGGCTGTCTGCAGAGCGGCGTAGGAATCCAGTCGTGCCGGTACCCGAAAGCGCACCATCTCCAACCCCAGTTTTGGCAGACGCTTCTGCTCCAGGATTTCGACATTCAGCGGTTCCAACAGCGCCCGTTCTTCGGGCGCGAGCATCAGCAGCCACTCGCTCTGTACGGCGCGCCAGCCGTTTTCCACTTCCACCTCCATAAACAGGGTGGCGCCCCGGGAATCCAGTATCGGCAAGCGGCTCGGTAGGGCGCTCAGGGGTTCTTCCGGAGGGCGCAGGTTGTCTGGCAGTTGCTCCGGCAACGGGGCAGTGAACCGGCGCTCCAGGGCACTGGTGACATCGGGTAGGGAGTCCCGGCGCAGGCGCTCTACCGAATCAACGGAGCGCTCCACCCGGTCGGTCACCGCCGATGGCAAACCGATTTGAGCCTGGGCGACGCTGCCCAAGCCCAGCAGGCACAGCACCAGTGGGCGCAATCGGGTCAATCTGGCGGGTCGGCGTTTGGCTTTCATAATCGCATATCCGGTGAAGAAGCTAGTGGGGTACCTGTTACTATAACGGCCTCACCCGATAAAAAATTCCTGGGGCCGGGAATAAAAAAACCGCTGGCCCGTTAACAGGGTACAACAGAAAGGTGCTGTCTATGAAAAGCGAATTGACCGAGGTATTGCCTCAACTGAGGCGGTTTGCCTACTCGCTCACCGGGTCGATGGACGATGCCGACGACCTGCTGCAGAGCACGGTAGAGCGAGCGCTGAACCGCACGGTACCCGAAGGAGTGGAATTGACGAAATGGCTGTTCCGGGTTTGCCGGAATTTGTGGATCGACGGTTACCGCTCCCGGAAGGTCCGTCAGGAAGCGACCTTTGATCCGCAACTGCAGGAGCGCGAAATCGTCGATGGAGAGCGGGCCATGTCGAGCGAAGTCGAACTCGACCAGGTCAGCCGCGCAATGGATCAACTGCCGGACGACCAGCGCCTGGTGTTGTCGCTGGTGGCGGTTCAGGGCCTGTCCTACAAGGAGGCGGCCGCCACGCTGGAAATACCCCCGGGCACGGTGATGAGCCGCCTGGCTCGCGCCCGAACCGCTCTCATACAAAGCCTGAATTCACCTGTTGCGAGGACCAGCGCATGAACATCAACGATGAAACCCTGTCGGCCTTTCTGGACGGCGAACTGCCCCCGGCCGAAATGGAGCAGGTTCGCGCCCGGCTGGCCGAAGACCCGGCACTGGCAGACCGCCTCGCGGAGCTGAGTGCCGTGGACAAACGCGTACGCGAGCGCGCCCACGCCATTGATGAACGGCCGCTGCCGAGCGGTGTACAAAAGCTGTTGGCGGAGGACGACACCAAGGCCGAGTCCGCCCAGGTGATTGCCTTTCCCCTGTGGCGCCGGGCCCGTCAGGCCCTGAATGCGCAAACCGGTATTGCCGCTGCTATTGCGCTGGCGTTCGGGTTCGGACTGGCCGAGATCACCGACAACGCCGGGAATCCGCAGGCCGATGCGTTCCAGTCTGTCGCCGAGCGTCTGGAAACGCTGCCCAGCGGCACCAGTGAAACTCTGCCCGACGGTCGGGAAATCACTCCCCGCCTCACCTTCGTCAACCGCGATGGGCAGCATTGCCGGCAGTACTCGGTGACCGGTGCGGGAGAGCGTTCGGAACACATTGCCTGCCGAGCCCAACAGGCGGATGCCGGCTGGGAAGAGTTGGCCAGTGTTCGGCAGCCGGCCGCAGCGCCCGGCAGTTATCAGACCGCCAGCGGTGGTTCATTGCTGGACAGTGCGCTGGACCAGATGATGGACGACGGCATTATTGAACCGGAGCAGGAAAAACAATTGATTGAAGGCGATTGGCAGCCGTAGCCAGAGGCCATCGGGACAATCGTTAAAGCCCTTGACCAGATAACCGGGAGGTAGTGTATGGAAAAGCCAATACTCGCTTTGATGATGGCTCTGTTGATCAGTGCCTGCGCGGCACCTGAGGTCTACCAACCTGCCTCAGACGGCGGCTACGGCTACCGGGAAAGCCAGATTGCCGATAACCGCTACCGTGTGTCGTTTAAAATGCGCGGTGATACCCAATTCGAAGCCATGGATTACGCTCTGCTGCGGGCCGCCGAACTGACCCTGATGGCGGACCACGATTGGTTCGTCGTTGTTGATCGGCAGATGGATGGCGAGAAGCGGGAGTCAGGAAGCAAATTGGGCGCAAGCCGCACCCGGGAGTGGGAGCGCAGCTGCGGTCTGCTCGGCTGTTCCACTCGCTCCCGCCCCTCCACCACCTACAGTGCCGAGATTCGTTCGGGTGATCGAGCGGAGTCGGAGGTGATCCTGGAAATCCGCCTGGGTAAGGGAGTGCGTCCCACCGAAGGCGACAGCTACGATGCCCTGGAAGTGCGGGAGACTTTGCGCAAGCGGGAGAGTTAGGGAAGCGGCACAGGGAAGTGCACCAATAGGGCTCCGGGCTCGCGGGGCCCTACGGAAGCGCATCCTCATACGCCCGATATTCAATGGCCGCCACCCAGTACACCAGCTCTCCATGCTCCGGGGTGCGCACCACCACTTCATCGTCCACCCGCTTGCCGAGTAGCTGCCGGGCCAGCGGCGAGTCGACACTGAGCTGGCCCTTGCTGAGATCAAACTCGTCCGGCCCGACGATCTGGTAGGTGCGCTCTTCACCGTCTTCATCTTCCAGGGTCACCCAGGCGCCGAAGAAAATTTTGCTCCGGTCCTCCGGCAGGCGATCGACAATGGTCACGTTTTCCAGGCGCTTGCTCAGGTAGCGCACCCGGCGGTCGATTTCCCGCAGGCGTTTTTTGCCGTAGATGTAATCGCCGTTCTCCGAGCGGTCGCCGTTTTTTGCAGCCTCGTGCACGGTCTGGGTCACTTGCGGACGCTCAACCTTCCACAGCTGGGTCAGCTCTTCCTTGAGCCGACGGGCGCCCGTCGGCGTGATGTAGGGCGAGCTTCGGGGGGCGGGGGGACGCCAGCGGCCCATACTCAGTGAATCTCCTTCAGGTGAGCGATGGGCACCGGCTCGATTTTGTCGGCCGGCGTGAAACCGAAAACCTGGCCGTAAAAATACAGCTCGGCCTCCAGGGCTCGCTCAATGTTCGGGCCCTGGCGGAAGCCGTGGCCCTCTTCGGGAAACAGGACCAGCGCGTTGGCGATGCCCTTGTCGGTCAGTGCCTTGACCATGGCTTCGGCCTGGTTGGGGGGAACGATTTTGTCCTCTTCACCCTGCAGGAAAATCACCGGGCACTGGAGTTGTTCGATGTGTCTGATCGGGGAGCGCTCCTGATACACGGCTTGCTGTGCGGGGTAGGGGCCCACCAGGGTGTCGAGGTAGCGGGATTCAAACTTGTGGGTATCCCGAGCCAGGGCTTCCAGATCGCCAATGCCATAAAGGCTGGCGCCGGCCTGGAAAGTGTCGCGGAAGGTGAGGGCGGCCAATACCGTGTATCCGCCGGCACTGCTGCCGCGAATGGCGCAGCGCTCCGGATCCGCCAGCCCCTGTTGCGCCAGGGCCTCGGCGCCGCTGCTCACATCGATCACATCGGTCACACCCCAGTTGCCCTTGAGCCGCTCGCGGTAGCGTCGGCCGTAACCGGTGCTGCCCCGGTAATTGACATCCAGCACGGCAAAACCGCGGCTGGTCCAGAACTGGATTTTAAGGTTCAGGGCGGTCTGGGTCGCTCCGGTGGGGCCGCCGTGGCACATCACCAGCAGCGGCGGGCGTTCGCTCTCCGGTGCCACAAAGTCGGGATTGTGGGGCGGGTAATAGAAACCGTGCGCCTCTTCGCCATCGGCGGTTTCAAAGGTCATGGGTTCCGGGTTGGACAGGTAATGATGGTCCGGGTCCGTAGATGCTGAACGGGCCAGCGGCACCAGCGCCTCGGTGCCCTCGGGCCGGAAGGCCCAGAGGCAGGTGTTGTGCTGCGCGTTGGCCCCCAGAAAGAGCCCCTTGCCGCCGCCACAGCGCACGGAGCTGATGTCGGTCATACCGGTCTCGATCCGGGTCAGACTACCGTGGGTCAGGTCCAGCCGCGCCAACAGCCAGTAGCCTTCCTGGGTGTAGGTGCACAGTACGGTATTGGGGCCGAGGAAATCGTAAGTGGACATGCCAAACACCCACTGGGGCGTGGCAAACTCCGCGTCCAGGTGACACAGGGTTTCCGCATCCTCCCCGGTCCAGCGGTACAGGTTCCACCAGTTGTTGCGG
This sequence comes from Marinimicrobium sp. UBA4509, assembly GCF_002388575.1. Lineage (NCBI taxonomy): Bacteria > Pseudomonadati > Pseudomonadota > Gammaproteobacteria > Cellvibrionales > Cellvibrionaceae > Marinimicrobium > Marinimicrobium sp. UBA4509. Next base: position 6,752 of record NZ_DGMV01000065.1, on the reverse strand, counting down.
TCCGAGACAAAATACAGCTCACCATCCGGGGCCCACTGCGGCTGAAACACTGACTCGTCCTCGCCCCCGGCGATCATCCGGACATTCTTCAGTGCCCCATCCTCGGATACCTCCGCCAGATGGCACTCGGTGCTGTCCCAGGGCATATTGGGGTGATTCCAGCACAGATAGCAGAACTGGGTTCCATCGGGGCTCAGGCGCGGGTTGCTGTAAAAATCCGCACCGGAGGCAAGCACCCGGGTTTCGCCACTGCCGTCCAGTGCGATGGCGACAATCTCCGCTTTCTCCTCGGTACCGCTGTCGGTGTGATCTTCACGCACACAGATCAGACGCTGACGCTCGCTATCCAGTGTGAGGTCGGCGTAGCGATAATCGCCTTCGGGGGAGATAGCGGTGAGCTCTTTGCCGATCAGCCGGTAGATGCGCTGATCGCTGTCGAGCACGCAGTAGACGACGCCGTCCTGCACGCAGTAGCTGCCGCCGCCATACTCGTTGGCGCGGGTGCGTACGCTGTGGGGATGGGGGGTAACATCCTGGCGCAGGCCTTGGGCGTTGAGCTGCACGAGTACGCTGCGGCCTTTTTCGCTGGGACGGGATTCGAGCCAGTAGATGTCGTCGCCGTCGATGGCGGGTTCGCTGAGGCGGACGGTGCCCTGGGTGAGGGTCTGGGCTTTGATGGGCGAGGCCCAACTTCCGTAGGGGGCGGTGGTAGCCATAGGAGTCCTGTCGCGGTTGGTTGAGTCGTTCGGTGGGTGGTCGTGGACAACCCCTAACCAAACGGTGACAATGCCTTCATTGTCAGTGATCGTTGGCGGTTTATCAATGTGGTTCGGTTTTGTGACTTCGAGGTTCTTGGAGCGTCCGGCCTCGGCAAGGTGAACCCTTT